>NZ_JBSFBZ010000002.1:0-262539 GCF_053593195.1 Saccharopolyspora sp. NPDC002376 | reverse complement strand
TGGGCTATGCGCCTGCGGCGCATGCGACCCTCGCTGCGCGGTGTCGGTCGTGCTTCGCGGTCACCAGCCGGACAGGATGAAAAGGGCTCAATGGAAATTGGACGTCTGATTTCCATTGGTATCGCGGCCTCGCCGGTTCCGGGCAGGGAACTGCCGCATCGGGATGATCTTGGAGCGTCCGGGGTGGGTGATCGGTCCGGGTGAAGTCGGGGCCGTCGATCGGCTGCGCCAGGTGACCGCTGGGCGTATCACAACCGCACCAGGGAAGGCCTGTAGCCCCGATGGCGTTATTCTCAATGTCCGGGTCCCCGGACCTGGGAATGCACCATCTGATCCCGGGAGCGTGCGGTGAGCCAACACGTCGAATCTCCTGCGTCGGCGACCGACCCGGTTGCCGAGCCGCGACCGGCGTCGGCAACCCGTCGCGTCCGCGCCAGGTTGGCCAGGAAGATCACCGCGCAGCGGGCCGCCCCGGTCAAGCAGGTCCTCGAACCGCTGGCGACCGTGCACCGCGAGCTGCACCCGCAAGCCGACCTCGGACTGCTGCAGCGGGCCTACGACGTGGCCGAAGCCAAGCACCGCACCCAGAAGCGCAAGTCCGGCGACCCCTACATCACCCATCCGCTCGCGGTCGCCACCATCCTCGCCGAGCTGGGCATGGACACCACCACGTTGGTGGCGGGCCTGCTGCACGACACCGTCGAGGACACCGACTACTCGCTGGAGAAGCTGGCCGCGGACTTCGGCGACGAGGTCGCGCACCTGGTCGACGGCGTCACCAAGCTGGACAAGGTCAAGCTCGGCGCCGCGGCAGAGGCCGAGACCATCCGCAAGATGATCATCGCGATGGCCCGCGACCCGCGGGTGCTGGTGATCAAGCTGGCCGACCGGCTGCACAACATGCGCACCATGCGGTTCCTGCCGCCGGAGAAGCAGGCCCGCAAGGCCCGCGAGACCCTCGAGGTGCTGGCCCCGCTGGCGCACCGGCTGGGCATGGCCACGATCAAATGGGAGCTGGAGGACCTGGCTTTCGCCATCCTGCAGCCGAAGAAGTACGACGAGATCGTGCGGCTGGTCGCCAACCGCGCCCCGTCCCGCGACACCTACCTGCGCACCGTGATCGACGAGCTGTCCCACCAGCTCGACACCGCCCGGCTGGCCGCGAAGGTGGAAGGCCGCCCCAAGCACTACTACTCGATCCACCAGAAGATGATCGTGCGAGGCCGCGACTTCGACGACATCCACGACCTGGTCGGCGTGCGGATACTGGTCGACGAGGTCCGCGACTGCTACGCGGCGATGGGCGTTGTGCACGCGCTGTGGCAGCCGATGCCCGGCCGGTTCAAGGACTACATCGCCCAGCCCCGCTTCGGCGTGTACCAGTCCCTGCACACCACGGTGATCGGCCCGGAGGGCAAGCCGCTGGAGGTGCAGATCCGCACCCACGAGATGCACCGCACCGCCGAGTACGGCATCGCGGCGCACTGGCGGTACAAGGAGACCAAGGGCCGCAACGGCAGCGGTGGGCAGTCGGCCGTCGAGGTCGACGAGATGGCGTGGATGCGCCAGCTGCTCGACTGGCAGCGGGAGGCCGCGGACCCGGGCGAGTTCCTGGAGTCGCTGCGCTACGACCTGGCCACCCGGGAGATCTTCGTCTTCACCCCGAAGGGCGATGTGATCACGCTGCCGTCGGGGTCGACGCCGGTGGACTTCGCCTACGCGGTGCACACCGAGGTCGGCCACCGCTGCATCGGCGCGCGCGTCAACGGCCGGCTGGTGGCCCTGGAGCGCAAGCTGGAGAACGGCGAGGTCGTCGAGATCTTCACCTCCAAGGCGGAGGGTTCGGGGCCGAGCCGGGACTGGCTGTCGTTCGTGGCCTCGCCGCGGGCGAAGGCCAAGATCAAGCAGTGGTTCGCCAAGGAGCGCCGCGAGGAGGCGATCGAGTCCGGCAAGGAGCTGATCACCAAGGAGATCCGCCGCCTCGGCCTGCCGGTGCAGCGGCTGGTCTCCGCCGAAACCCTCGGCGCGGTGGCCCGCGAACTGCACTACGTCGACGTCACGGCGTTGTACGCGGCGGTGGGGGAGAAGCAGCTCTCTGCGCAGCACCTGGTGCAGCGACTCGTGGTCTTCATCGGCGGCGAGGAGCAGGCGGCCGACGAGATCGCGGAGAAGTCGACGCCGTCGACGCTGCGCGGCAAGCGCCGCAGCAGCGGTGACTCCGGTGTGGTGGTCAAGGATGCCGGTGACGTGTGGGCGAAGCTGGCGCGCTGCTGCACACCGGTGCCCGGCGACGAGATCCTCGGCTTCGTGACCCGCGGCGGCTGGGTCAGCGTGCACCGCACGGACTGCACCAACGCCGACGACCTGCGCAGCACGCCCGAGCGGCTGGTCGACGTGTACTGGGCGCCGTCGGCGTCCTCGGTGTTCCTGGTGGCGATCCAGGTGGAGGCCCTGGACCGGCACCGCCTGCTCTCCGACGTCACCAAGGTGCTGGCCGATGAGCGGGTGAACATCCTCTCGGCGTCGGTGACGACCTCGAACGACCGAGTGGCGGTCAGCCGCTTCTCCTTCGAGATGGGCGACCCCAAGCACCTCGGCCACGTCCTCAAAGCGGTCCGCAACATCGAAGGCGTCTACGACGTCTACCGAGTCACCTCAGCAGCCTGACCAGGCAGTACGCGCCGGTGCTGCGCAATTTCCATTGAAATTACCTATGGCGATTTCAATGGAAATTGCGCAGCGCTTGGACTCGATCCGGGCATGAAGAAGGGGCGCCGCCTGTCGGAGACGCCCCTTCTCGCTGTCGTCGATCAGGCCTGGACGTCGACCTTCTCGAAGGTGACCGGCTTGTTCGGCTTGCCGCCGCCCGGCGACGGCTCGTACGCGCCGTCGTCACCGGCGCGGGCGACGTCGTCGATGACCTTCAGGCCGTCCTCGGAGATCGTGCCGAACACGGTGTAGTCCGGGGACAGCGGTGCCTCGCCGAAGACCATGAAGAACTGGCTGCCGTTGGTGTTCGGCCCGGCGTTGGCCATCGCCAGGTAACCGCGGCCGTACTGCAGCTCGGGGAAGGTCTCGTCGTCGAAGGCGTAGCCCGGACCGCCGCTGCCGGAACCGGTCGGGTCGCCGCACTGCAGCATCTGCAGGCCGCTGGTGCCGATCCGGTGGCACGAGGTCTTGTCGTAGAAACCCTGCTTGGCCAGGCTGATGAAGCTGTTCACGGTGCACGGCGCCAGCGACCGGTCCAGGGTCAGCGGGATTGCGCCCTGGCTGGTGTTGATGGTGGCCTGCACGGTGCCCTTCGAGGACACCTCGCCGTTGGCCGGCGGCTGCGCCGGCTTGCTCGGCTCCTGGCCGTCCGGGTGGTACTGGCAGGAGACCGGGTCCGCCAGCGGCGTCGGCCGCTTCGGCGGCGGCGCGAGCTCGGTGGGGATCTGGATGTCGGACTGCGCCTGCGGGTTCTGCTGCTGCGCGGTGTCTTCACCACTGGTGCCGGTGAAGTAGAAGACACCGGCCACGACCGCGATGACCACGACGATCGTCGCGCCGATGGTGATCACCCGACGTCGCTTGGCCTGCTCCACCCGGCGCTCCATCTGGCGCTCGAGCTTCCGCTTGGCCGCCTGGCGACGCTGCTCGTTGCTGGGCACCTGCTCCCTCCCCGGAATCGGTGAACCTGATGTTTTCGGGGAGTTTATGGGGTGGCTCCGCGGCGCTTCCTGAGAGCCCGCACGCCACGCGGGAGGCACGCGCGGCCGGGACGATAATCTGGGGTCAGCCGACCCGCGCCATCGGGTGTCGCTGCAACGAAAGGTCGCTCTTCGTGCTTGTCCTCGGGTTCCCGGTTGGGCCGCTGCAGGCGAACTGCTACGTCCTCGCGCGCGGGGAGGGCGAACCCTGCGTCGTGGTCGACCCCGGCCAGGACGCCGCGGAGCCGCTGCGCGCACAGCTGGCCGAGCGCCGGCTGACCCCGGCCGCGGTGCTGCTCACGCACGGGCACTTCGACCACGTCTTCTCCGCTGGTGAGATCTGCTCCGAGCACGACATCCCGGCGCACATCCACCCGGACGACCGGTTCATGCTCGCCGACCCCGGTGCCGCGCTCGGCCCGGCCGGGCGGCAGCTGTTCGGCGACGGCCTGGTGATGGACGCGCCCGCCGACGTCCGCGAGATCACCCACGGCGACGTGCTGGAGCTGGCCGGGATGCGCTTCGACGTCACGCACACCCCGGGCCATACCGGCGGGTCGGTGCTGTTCGGCGTCGAGGCCGAAGAGGGAGGACAGCTGCTGCTGTCCGGCGACACCCTCTTCGCCGGCGCCATCGGACGCACCGATCTGCCCGGCGGCGACCACAGCCGGATGCTCGAGTCGCTGAGCAGCGAAATCCTGCCGTTGGACGACGATGTCGTCGTGCTGCCGGGCCACGGACCGACCACCACCATCGGGCGCGAACGCGCGGGCAACCCGTTCCTGCAGGGGCTACCCGCTTCCGATGCCATCTCCTGACGAGGACTGAACCACCACCCATGAGCACGTTCACCGCCCCCAAGGGCATCCCGGAGTACTACCCGCCGGAGTCGGCCGGCTTCCTGGCGGTCCGCGACACCCTGGCCGACGCCGCCCGCCGCGCGGGCTACGGCTACATCGAGCTGCCGCTGTTCGAGGAGACCACGCTGTTCGCCCGCGGCGTCGGGGAGTCCACCGACGTCGTGACCAAGGAGATGTACACCTTCGCCGACCGCGGCGGCCGGTCCGTGACGCTGCGGCCGGAGGGCACCGCAGGCGTGACCAGGTCGGTCATCGAACACGGCCTGGACCGCGGCCAGCTGCCGGTGAAGCTGTACTACAGCGGCGCGTTCTTCCGCTACGAGCGTCCGCAGGCCGGTCGCTACCGGCAGCTGCAGCAGCTCGGCGTGGAGGCGATCGGTATCGACGACCCGGCGCTGGACGCCGAGGTCATCGCGATCGCCGACGAGGGCTACCGGCGGCTGGGCCTGACCGGGCACCGCATCGAGATCACCTCGCTCGGCGACAACTCCTGCCGCCCGGCCTACCGCGCCAAGCTGCAGGAGTTCCTGAGCGGCCTGCCGCTGGACGAGGAGACCCGCCGCCGCGCCGAGCTCAACCCGCTGCGGGTGCTCGACGACAAGCGGCCCGAGGTGCGCGAAATGGTCGCCGACGCGCCGCTGATGGTCGACCACCTCTCGGCGGAGTCCAAGGAGCACTACGAGCAGGTCAAGGCGCACCTGATCGACCTGGGCGTGCAGTTCGTGGAGAACCCGCGCCTGGTGCGCGGCCTGGACTACTACACGAAGACGACCTTCGAGTTCGTGCACGACGGGCTCGGCGCGCAGTCCGGCATCGGTGGCGGTGGCCGCTACGACGGTCTGATGGCCGAGCTCGGCGGCCAGGAGCTCTCCGGTGTCGGCTTCGGTCTCGGGGTGGACCGCACCCTGCTGGCCTGCCAGGCCGAGGGCCTCACCGTGGGTGACCCGGCGCGCTGCGACGTCTACTGCGTGCCGATGGGCGAGACCGCCAAGCGTCGGCTCGTCGCGGCCGCGGGCGGTCTGCGGGCCGCCGGTGTGCGCGTCGACGTCGCGTACGGCGGCAAGAGCCTCAAGGGCGCGATGAAGGCCGCTGACCGCTCCGGTGCGCGGTTCGCGCTGGTGCTCGGCGAGCGCGACCTCGAGGCGGGGACCGCTCAGCTCAAGGAGCTGGCCAGCGGGGAGCAGCGCGCGGTCGCGCTGGAGAACCTGGTCGACGACGTGCGCGCCGCAGTGGCGGAGTCGCCCAAATGAGCGACGCCGAGGCGATCTCGCTCGACCTCCTGGACCGCAAGACGATCCGGACCCGAGCGCGCAACACCACGATCGCGGCCGTCCTCGTGGCGGCCGCGTTCGGCGGCATCGTGGGCCTGTTCGCGGGTGTCCAGGGGTTCGCGATCGCGGCGGCGATCGTCGGGATCCCGTTACTGCTGCTGGCCTTCACCGAGTCGCGCAAGACCCTGTCGCTGCGCGACGGCCAGGTGGTCGCCCGGGCACTGGGCACCCGAGTGGTGTCAGTGCGCGAGGCCGATCGGCTCGACCTGTTCATCACCGACCTGCGCGGGGCGCGCACGGTGAACCTGCTGGTCGCCGGACCGCCCAATGGCAGGGCGATCAGCGTCTCGCTGGCCATGTACGCCGGTACCGGCGGCCGTGAGCTGGGGATTTACGCGCTGCGGAAGCTGGCGGACACGCTCGCGGGCAACGCGGACACCCGAGCTCTGGTGCTCTCGCAGCTGATCGTCGAGCACCTGCGCTCAGAAGCCCGCGGGGACGCGGCGCCGCAGCGCCCGCTGTACGTGCTGGCGTCGGCGGCCCCGCCGGGGCGCATGGCGCAGCGCCTCAACCCCGACGCGGTGTCGAAGTTCGTCGCGGAACTGGGGCGCTGACTCAGCGGCGGGTTCCGATGGAATCGCCGGGGCGGTTCGGCGGTCGCCTGCGCACGGTCGGTGTTCCGGCGCCGGTGACTGCCGCCTTCTCTACCCGGTCGGCCACCGATGTCCGAGGTGCTGTTTCTGCGGGTTCCCGGACGGCCACCGCCGCAGCGATCGCCGTGGTGATCGGCACCGCCGCGACCAGGCCGATGCTGCCCACCAGGGTCCGCACCACTTCCTGCGCCACGGCCTGGGAACTGACGATCTCGCTGAAGCTCCGTCCGGAGAGCGTGTAGGCCATCAGCATCGGCAAGGCAGCACCGGCGTAGGCCAGGACCAGCGTGTTCACCGCGGAGGAGACGTGGTCGCGGCCGATCTGCAGACCCGACGAGTACAGCTGCCGCCACGACAGCGACGGGTTGGCCTTGCGCAGCTCCCACACCGCGCTGGTCTGCGTCACAGTGACGTCGTCGAGCACGCCCAACGCGCCGATCACGACGCCGGCCAGCAGCAGCCCGCGCGCATCGATCGGCGCGCCGAGCAGACCTATCAGGTTCGAGGTGTCCTCGTCCAGGCCGGTGAGGCTGGTGGCCGCCGCGAACACCGAGCTGAGCACCCCGATCAGCGTCAGGCTCAGCATGGTGCCCAGCACGGCCGTAGAAGTCCGCGCGGAGAAGCCGTGGGTGAGGTAGAGCGCGATGAACATGATCAGTCCGGCTCCGACGACCGCCACAAGCAGCGGATCCTCCCCGGCCAGCACGGCGGGCAGCACGAACCCGATCAGGACCACGAAGCTCAACCCGAGCGCGATCAACGCGGCGAACCCCTGCCACCGGCCGAGCACCAGCACGGCCGCGGCGAACACCAGCGCCAGCACCAGCAGCGGAGTACCGCGCTGGAAGTCGACGACCTGGTAGGAGCTCGGTTCCAGGGCGTTGGCGCCGGAGTAGCTGAGCACGACCTCGTCGCCGACGGCGAACCGAGGACTGCCGGGATCGGTGGGCACTTTCTGCTTGATGCTCGCCCCGGGCCGCGGCCCGTCCTGCATCCGCACGTCGAGGATCACGCACCCGCTCTGCTCCAGAACGTCCTCGGTGCACGAACCCGGAACCGCGGAGACGACCTCGCCGTTCACCGGATGCTGCCCGAACCCGAGATCAGCACCGCTGCGCTCCTCGTGCCCGAAGGGGTAGAGCAGCAGCACCCCGATGACCGCGGCCAGCGCGAAGGGCACGAGCGCGATCGCCAGCACGCGCTTGACCTGCTTCGACGCCGGTTCAGCAGGCCCGTGGCCATGCCCATGCCCATGCCCATGCCTGTGGCCGTGCCCGGTGGTGGGCGGCGGAGCGCTCGGACGCCGGTCCGAGCTGGTCGGACGGCGGTCGCGGGCGCGATGGTCGCCACCGGACGAGGGCGGCTCAGCAGCAGGAGGGCGCTCGGTCACCGAGCAATTATGCGGACCCCCCGAAAGCCGTCCCCCGCGCAGGGGCCACGCTCACCCTCTGCGTCCGAACCCCTCGATTGGCGGAAACTCTGAGCTGGGATTTCGGCCAGCGCCGACCCGGTTTCCTTCGGGCCCGTCAGACCTTGCGGACGCTCAGCCGGGTTTCGACGGCGCTGCCGTCGGGGGTGCGCTCCACCCAGTAGGCGCCGGCTCTCTTCTTCTCCGCGAGCGCTTCGACCATTTCGGTTCCGCGGTAGAGCAAGCCGACACCGTCGTCGGTCGCGTACCCGGCTGGGAGGGTGCCGTCCGCGATGAGGGTTTGGAAGAGCGGTCGGCGTTCGGGCTCGCTGTCATAGTGGACGCCGTTGGACCACGGGAGCATGCCGAGGCCGTTGGTCACCGGCTGGAGAGCGGGACCGAACGAGTCGGTGGTGCCGCCGACGTGCCAGCAGATCGAACCGGCTGAAACACCGGTCAGAACCACGCCCGCCTGCCATGCTTCGCGGATGGCCGCGTCGAGCCCGTGCAGGCGCCACATGGCCAGCAGCCCGGCGACGCTGCCTCCCCAAACCCACACGACGTCCTGCGCCAGCAGGTGTTCCCGCAGATCGCTGGCGTTCGGCATCGGAAACAGCGAGATGTGGCTGCCAACCCACCCCTCGCGCCACGCGTTGTCGTAGAAGGTCGTGATCAGACGGCTGTCATCTCCGCAAGCGGTCCCTAGGAAGCACACACGGGGAGCCCGACCCGCAACGCCGGCGAGATCAACCGCGAACCGAGTCAACGGACCAACCTCCCAGCGCAGCCGCGCGGAAGCCAGAAAGCCCCCAGAGGTAGCGAGAATCGTCGGAGCATCAGCAGGCATGCGCGGAGACTACTGAGGGCCCGCTCTCTCGCGCTCGAAAGATCGCGAAGTCGCCATGGGTGGCTTGCAGCGGAGGTGCGGGGGACTTCTGGGGGCCACGATTGGTTGATGTGGGGTTTTGCGGGTCGACAGGTTGTCGAAACTGTGTTCGAATGTGGTTATGCGTTGGGAAGAGCAGCGGGTTGATGTTGGCCGGGCCGCCGAGTTGCCGCTTGGTCTACCGGAGCCTGCTGAGCGCGGGAGCGGCCGGGCCGGGTTGAGGTTGCCCGGGCCGGTCCCGATCGAGGCCGGGACCGAGGATGCCTTCGCGATCGAGATCCGAGCGAAGTCGATCATCAATCGGGTGCCAGGCGAGTCGCAGGTGCCGTTTCGCTGGACGGTGAATCCCTACCGGGGATGCACCCATGCTTGCATTTATTGTTTCGCCCGCCGCACTCACACGTACTTGGACTTGGATGCGGGGCACGACTTCGACAGCAAGATCGTCGTCAAGCTCAACGCCGGCACGTTGTTGCGCAAGGAGCTGGCCAGTCCGCGCTGGGCGGGCGAGGCGATCGCGATGGGCACGAACACGGACCCCTATCAGCGTGCCGAGGGACGCTATCGGTTGATGAGGGAGATCCTCGCGGCACTGCGGGATCACGCGAATCCGTTCTCCATTCTCACCAAGGGCACGCTGATCCTCCGGGACCTGGACCTGATCGTGGAGGCTGCGCAGCGGACTGAAGTGTCCGTGGCGGTGTCAGTGGGATCGGTCGATGAGACTTTGTGGCGGGCAGTGGAGCCGGGAGCGCCGTCGCCGCTGCGTCGTCTCGATGTCGTGCGGCGGTTCGCCGAAGCAGGCGTCGGGTGCTCGGTCTTGATGGCGCCGATCCTGCCGGGACTGAGCGACTCGTCGGACGAGATCGATCGCACGGTCGCCGCGATCGCCGAGTCGGGAGCGACGAGCGTGACGCCCATCGTGCTTCATCTGCGTCCGGGTGCGCGCGAGTGGTTCCACGAGTGGCTGAGCAGCCAACGGCCCGACCTGCTCCCGCTGTACGAGCGGCTGTACCGGAATGGCGCGTATGCCCCGAAGTCGTATCAGCGGGAAGTCACGCACTTGGTGGGGCAGGCCAAGCAGCGTCATGGGTTGGCCCGCCCGCGGCGACCGGAGAACTTCCGGACGCAGCGGCACGACCCCCCGCAGTCGGATGCGGACCGGGACCGGGAGCGCCAGCTCGCCCTGTTGTGACGCGTGGTCGGGCGAGCCGTGCCTCTGCTTTGAGCTGTGCAGCGATGAGTTCGCCGACACCCACAGGTCTACCTCCTGGCCGAGACAACCGACTCATCGGGAGCAAGGCATGGGCCGCATCCACATCGAGCTGTTCGCAACCCTCGATCTCGTCGAACCCGACCGCGGTGCCGGGCACGACGGCTGAAGCCTTCCCACGTCAGGCGGGTCCGTGTCGTCGGTGGTGAATCCGCGAGGTCGGCTGCGCCGCTCGGGCGAGATCGAGCCGGTAATGCAGATGCATATCGTTTTCGATTGGAGTTCGGGCAATGCGGCTGAAGATGATTGCTGTCCCGTTTCGGAAATCGGCCGACTGTTTCCGGGGCGTTAAAAATTCCGCGATCTAGTGTCAGATTCAACCGATGTTCGGAAGCGGCCGGATATCCGTTTACGGTGCGTGCTCGGCCGTTTCTGCGGCTCGCCTCACCGAGTGGTCGTGCGGGAGGACGAACTGGTGCCCAGCTGGTCCTCCGGCTGCCAGCGGACGCCGAAGACGCCCATCCCGAAGTCCAGCGCCACCGCGTGGGTCCGCCCGAACCGGTCCACGGTCAGCGGCTTCGGGGGTTCCACCTCCTGCGTGGTGGAGTCGCCCACGTAGCTCTCGCAGCGGGTCGGCGGGTGCGCCGGGTCGAACTGCAGCTCGGCCACGTACTGCCGCACCGGGAGCCGGAACAGCCGGCAGAAGCTGTGCTCGACCTCGTTCGGCCCGGTCGGCGGATCGATGATCTCGTACTCCAGCAGCATCGTCTCGCCGCGAGCCAGCGCGCGGTCGAACAGCAGCTCGGCGACCACCAGGTCGCGGGCGTGATCGGTGAGCACCTGGCCGAGCCGGCAGGACCGGATCGGCCGGATGATCGGCGGGTTCTCGCCGGACGAGGCGCCGTCGAACATGATCACCCAGCGATCCACGCCGTTGCTCTCTGCCCGGACCAGCTTGCAAGTGCGGATCTTGCGCAGCTCGCCACGCTGGTCGACGTGCACCACGTCGTGGTGGCTGAGCCGGGCGAGCTTGCTGTCGTGGCTGGTGTCGATCTTGGTGAGGAGCTCGGCGGCCGACTCGTTCTCCGACCACAGGGAGCTCAGCGGCGGCGCCTCGGCCGAGGCCTGCCGGGTGCGGCCGCGCGGACGTGGTGGGCCGAGCAGTGTGGACAGCGCGTTCTCCGGCACGCCCAGGACCTGTTCCAGCTGCTGAAGCGCGAGCAGGGAGTCCGGGCGCTCCGGGCGTCGGCGACCGGACTGCCAATAGCTCAGCGCGGTGATGCTGACCGGGGTGCCGCGGGCGCGCAGCCGGTGCTGGATGCGCTCCAGGCTCAGCCTGCTGGCTCGGATCGCGGTGCGCAGGGCGGCCTCGAACGGTCCGGTGCGCAGCAGTTCAGCGAGTTCGGCCGACAGCGCGTTCGTCCCGTGTTGCGCGTTCCGGACGGTCGGCTGCGCGGTCGGGCGGGCCTCTGTTTTCGGGCCGATCATCGTTACTCCTCGTGTCCGCCGAATCCGAACTTACGCTAATGAGTGGATCTGTCATCCGCAACGACCGAGTTCCGGTAGGCATCTCCAACTTAAGTCGGAACAGGGCTGGCTTAAGGTGGTATTCAAGCCTTGGGCGCGTTGCGGTGCTGAACAAAGTCGCTGCCTCATCGTCGATCGATCTTCGAATCAGGTGAATTGTGGCGCACCCGCCTCGAAATTGGTATCGACCATTTGGTGCCGGTGCGGCGAACGGACTAACGGGGCGAACTTCGCCGCAGCGCGCTGAGCCTGCGCGCCGCGCGGTCGGCGTCCGCGCCCAGCGCGGTTGGTGACGCTGCGCGGCGGTGGATCGACGCGCGGCACCTGCCGGGCGTGCACCAGGCCTCGTTGGCTAGCCTTGAAGTCCTGAGTCATGCCTGTTGAGCCCGCATCTCGTGCGGCCTCGGCAGTGCTGACGACAGCGAAGCAATTGCCGTCGAAACGCTGGCAACAGCGGAAGAAGGAGCTCAGTACCCGTGATGCGCACGCACGAGACCGGATCGCTGCGCGCCGGTCATGCCGGGCAGACCGTCACCCTCGCCGGGTGGGTGGCGCGCCGTCGCGATCACGGCGGGGTCATCTTCATCGATCTGCGCGACGCTTCGGGCGTCGCCCAGGTCGTCTTCCGTGAGGGCGAGATGGCCGAGCGCGCCCACCGGCTGCGCTCCGAGTTCTGCATCCAGATCACCGGTGAGGTGATCCGGCGCCCGGAGGGCAACGAGAACCCGGAGATCCCCACCGGTGAGATCGAGGTGACCGCCACCGAGCTGGTGGTGCTGTCGGAGTCCGCGCCGCTGCCGTTCCCGCTGGACGAGCACTTGGAGGTCGGCGAGGAGGTTCGGCTCAAGCACCGCTACCTGGACCTGCGCCGCGCCGAGCCGGCCAAGGCCATGCGGATGCGCAGCGAGATCAACCGCATCGCGCGCGACGTCCTGCACGACCGCGACTTCGTCGAGGTCGAGACGCCCACCATGACCCGCTCGACGCCGGAAGGCGCTCGGGACTTCCTGATCCCGGCCCGCCTGCAGCCCGGCAACTGGTACGCGCTGCCGCAGTCGCCGCAGCTGTTCAAGCAGCTGCTGATGGTCGGCGGCCTCGAGCGCTACTACCAGATCGCGCGCTGCTACCGCGACGAGGACTTCCGCGCCGACCGGCAGCCGGAGTTCACCCAGCTCGACATCGAGATGAGCTTCGTCGATCAGGACGACGTCATCGATCTCGGCGAGTCGATCCTGACCGCGCTGTGGAGCAAGCTGGCCGGCCACGAGATCCCGCGCCCGATCCCTCGGATGACCTACGCCGAGGCGATGGCCAAGTACGGCACGGACAAGCCGGACCTGCGCTTCGGTCTCGAGCTCACCGAGATGACCGAGTACTTCAAGGACACCCCGTTCCGGGTGTTCAAGGCCCCGTACGTCGGTGCAGTGGTGATGCCGGGCGGCACGAGCCAGCCGCGGCGCCAGCTCGACGCCTGGCAGGACTGGGCCAAGCAGCGCGGGCACAAGGGCCTGGCCTACGTCCTGGTCGGTGAGGACGGCACGCTGTCCGGCCCGGTCGCCAAGAACCTCTCCGACGCGGAGCGGGAAGGCCTGGCCAAGGCAGTCGGCGCCAACCCCGGCGACTGCGTGTTCTTCGCGGCGGGTCCGCGTTCCGCGGCTCGCGGCCTGCTCGGTGCGGCCCGGTTGGAGATCGGTGAGCGCTGCGGCCTGATCGACCACGACGCCTGGGCGTTCGTGTGGGTCGTCGACGCCCCGATGTTCGAGCCGGTCGACGAGACCGACGACGTGGCCGTCGGCAGCGGTCGCTGGACCGCGGTGCACCACCCGTTCACCTCGCCGAACGCCGACTGGGTGGACAACTTCGAGGAGGACCCGGCCAACGCGCTGGCCTGGGCCTACGACATCGTCTGCAACGGCAACGAGATCGGTGGCGGCTCGATCCGTATTCACCGCTCGGACGTGCAGGAGCGGGTGTTCGAGCTGCTGGGCATCTCCCAGGAGCAGGCGCAGGACAAGTTCGGCTTCCTGCTCGATGCGTTCAAGTTCGGCCCGCCGCCGCACGGCGGCATCGCCTTCGGCTGGGACCGGATCTGCATGCTGCTGGCCGGTGCCGCCTCGCTGCGCGACGTCATCGCTTTCCCGAAGAGCGGCGGCGGGTTCGACCCGCTGACCTCGGCGCCGTCCCCGATCACCATCGAGCAGCGCAAGGAAGCCGGTATCGACGCCAAGCCCGCCGCCAAGGTCGGCGAGGAGAGCATCTCGGTGTTCCCTCCCGGCGTGGTGGAGAAGCAGGGCTGACCGGAGACTAGACGTGCTGCACCTGCGGGTGATCTGCCCGGCTGAGCGCACCGAACGGGTGCTGGCCGAGGTCCGATCGCACCCAGGTGCGGCTCACGTCGTGCTGGTGCGCGGTGGTGCGCTGGAGCCGGTGGGCGACCTGATCGAGGTCGACCTGGCGCGCGAGGCCGCCGACGAAGTGCTGGCCGCGATCCGGGCGTCGGAGTTGGCCCAGGTCGGCGCGGTGACCATCACCGATGTGGGAACCACGCTGTCCGAACGAGCCGAGCGGGCCGAGGAGTCGGCGCCCGGTGACGGCGACGACGCGGTGGTGTGGGACGAGCTGATCGCCCGCACCGGCGAGGAGTGCCGGCTCACCGGCACTTTCCTGGCGTTCCTGTCCATCGCCTGCGTGCTCGCAGCGGTCGGGGTGGTGACCGACTCCTCGGTGACGATCGTCGGCGCGATGGTGGTCGGGCCCGAGTTCGGGCCGCTGGCCGCCATCGCGGTCGGCTTGGTGTCGCGGCGGTGGCTGCTGGTGCGGCGGGCCGCGTTGGCGCTGGCCGTCGGTTTCCCGGTCGCCATGCTGATCACCGCTGCCGCCGCGTTCGGCGGCGAGTGGATCGGTCTGATCAACCGCGTGGCGCTGCCGGCAGAGAGCGAGGTTTCGTTCATCTACCAGGTCGGTTGGTCGTCGCTCGTCGTGTCGCTGCTGGCCGGGGCGGCTGGGATGTTGTCGCTGACCTCAGCGAAATCCGCGGTTCTGGTCGGGGTGTTCATCTCGGTCACCACGGTGCCCGCGGCTGGCTACGCGGTGGTGGCGGCGACGCTCGGCGACTGGGCGCAGTGCGCCAGCTCGATCGCCCAGCTCGCGGTCAACCTGGTGGGGATCGTCGTGGCGGCGTCGGCGGTCCTCCTGCTCCGCGCTCGGCTGGCGAGGACGGATGACCGGGTGCCCACCTGGGAAATGCTGTAGGGGACAGGCCGTTGAGGAATCCTCGCCGCCGTGCAACGTGGACGTGCTGTCGTTCCGTCCCCGTTAGGGGGAAGTTCGCACGGGGGCGTCCGTGCCGTCGCGGAGGTGGCGGAGGCTGTCCACCGGCGAACACGCTGCGATTACGGTTGCTGACCGGTTGTGCGTCACTTGACCGGTTATGGCCGCTCAGGTTCATGTTGTGGGGGTAGTGTCTGGAGACGATGAGCGTGGAGATCACCACCGGTCCCCCGGAGGTTCGCGTCCCGGTCACAACCGTGGCGACAGACACCGTCGGGACCGCGGAAGCTGTGCTGAGCAAGCGGACCGGAGCTCCGGTCCGACTTGCCGATGCCGAGGATCTCGGTGGTAGCGACCGCTCCGTAGTCATGCGGGTGCGGATCGCCGAGTCGCCCTTCGAACTGCCCAGGACCGTCGTGGTAAAGCACTACGGCGAGTGCCCGTTGGAAGCCCGTTCGGACCCGTTCGCGCACGAAGCGGCGAGCTGCCAGCTCACCACGGCGCTGCCGCCGGAGGCGCGCGTCGGCCCCGAGCTCATCGCGCACGACGCGGCCGAGCGCCTGCTGGTGCTCGAGGACCTCGGGCGTGGTTCCACGCTGGCGGACGTGCTGTTCGCCGACGACTCCCGGGTCGCCGAGACAGCGCTGCTGGCTTGGGCGCGGGCGCTCGGGCGGCTGCACAGCACCACCGCCGGCTGCGAAGAGGACTTCGACGCGCTGATGCGGCGGCTGGGTGCCAAATCGTGGACCGATCCGGTGGCCGACGACATCGTGCGCTCGGTGTCCGAGCTGCCGGAGCTGCTCAGCCAGGTCCTGGGCGTGGACACCCCGCCGGCCATGGTCGAGCGGCTCACCACCGCGACCGAGCTGCTGCAGTCGAGCCGGTACCGGGCGTTCAGCCCGTCGGACATCTGCCCGGACAACAGCCTGGTGACCGGCAGCAACGGGGTGCGGTTCCTGGACTTCGAGTGGGGCTGCGTGCGCGACGTCGCGATGGACGCGGCGTACCTGCAGTACCCGTTCCCGTCGTCGTGGTGCTCGTACGCGCTGCCGGACAACCTCGCCGAGAGCATGTTGTCCACCTGGCGTTCGGAGATCGCCGAGGTCTGGCCGGAGCTGGACGACGACGAGGTGCTGCTGCCGCGGCTGTTCAACGCCCAGCTGCTGTGGATCTGGGTTTCGACCTGGTGGTTCCTGCCGCGAACCGGCGAGACCGACCGGCCCATCGACCTGCACATGCCCTCGCCGCGCCGCAGCACGGCGCTGGTCGACCGGTGGCGGCACCTGCGGGCCGACGCGGTGGCCTCCGGGCAGGACGACGTCGCGGAGCTCGCCGACCAGGTGGTCGACGCGCTGGTCGACCGCTTCGGGGCGGGTGCCCTGCACCTGCAGCCCTACCCGGCGTTCCGCTCGGCCTGAGCGCGCGCTAGCTGCGCAGCGGAACGGTGTTGCGTCACGACATCCCCACGTGCATGGATATGCATCCAATGATATGAATTAATATGCATCGACGGTGGGGATGATTTCGTTCAGCGCGGAGATCGATCGGGCAGCGGCGGCCACCTGGCCCGCCTCGGCGCTGCGGAACCCGCAGCGCAGCACCGTCGAAGTGGCCCTGCCCGCCCGGGTGGGCTGACGCCCAAAAAGGCCGTCGGGGGTGACCGGTAGCGTCGGGGTGTGAGTGAGGGGCTGTTCGACGAGGGTTTGTTCGGTGCTGAGACCGAGCAGCGTGCCGGTGAGCGGTTGGCCGACAACGCGCCTTTGGCGGTGCGGATGCGGCCTCGTTCGCTCGACGAGGTCGTCGGTCAGCAGCACCTGCTCGGCACTGGGGCGCCGCTGCGACGGCTGATCGAAGGAGCCGCGCCTGCTTCCGTGCTGCTCTACGGTCCGCCCGGCACCGGCAAGACCACCTTGGCCAACCTCGTGTCGCTGGCCACCGGGCGTCGGTTCGCGGCGTTGTCCGCGCTGTCGTCCGGGGTGAAGGAGGTGCGCGCGGTCATCGAGGAGGCCCGGCGCCGCCTCGGTCGTTCCGGCGAGTCGACCGTGCTGTTCATCGACGAGGTGCACCGCTTCTCCAAGACGCAGCAGGACGCGCTGCTCGGCGCAGTCGAGGACCGCACTGTGCTGCTCGTCGCGGCCACTACGGAGAACCCGTACTTCTCGGTCGTCGCTCCGCTGCTCTCGCGGTCGTTGGTGCTGCAACTGCGCAGCCTCGAGGACGACGACATCCGCAACCTGCTGCGTCGCGCAGTCACCGAGGAACGCGGACTGGGTGGCGCGCTGCGGTTGGACGACGACGCCGAGGCACACCTGGTCTCGTTGGCCGGTGGGGACGCGCGGCGGGCGCTGACCGCGCTGGAGGCCGCAGCGGAGTCGGCGAGCTCGACCGGTGCCGAGGTCATCGACCTGGCCACCGTCGAGGCCACGGTGAACCGCGCCGCCGTGCTCTACGACAAGGGCGGCGACCAGCACTACGACGTCGCCAGCGCGTTCATCAAGTCCATCCGCGGGTCCGATGTGGACGCTGCGCTGCACTACCTGGCCCGGATGATCGAGGCGGGCGAGGACCCGCGGTTCATCGCGCGGCGGCTGGTGGTGCACGCCAGCGAGGACATCGGCATGGCCGACCCGACCGCGCTGCAGGCCGCCGTCGCAGCGGCGCAGGCGGTGCAGCTCATCGGCATGCCCGAGGGGCGATTGGTGCTGGCCCAGGCCACCATCCACCTGGCCACCGCGCCGAAGTCGAACGCGGTGACCACGGCCATCACCGCGGCGAGCAGTGACGTGCGCGCGGGCAAGGGAGGTCCGGTTCCGCCGCACCTGCGCGACGGGCACTACTCGGGGGCGCAGAAGCTCGGCAACGCGCAGGGCTACCAGTACCCGCACGACCGGCCGGAAGGCGTGCTGGCCCAGCAATACCCGCCGGACGAACTGGTGGGGCGCGACTACTACCAGCCGACCGGCCGGGGCGCGGAGCGCACGCTCGGCGACCGGGTGCCCAGGCTGCGCGACATCATCCGCGGCAACTGACCGCTTCGGGGTGCCCCGAAGAGCTGGTCGATCAGCGGTCCTCGGACGGGTAGGTTCCGATCGGAATCGTCGCGAGGAGGTCGTTGGTGGACAAGCGGATCGTGGTCACCCGGACGGTGCCGGAGTCGGCGGTGGAGCTGCTGCGCGAGGTCGGCGACGTGCAGGTGTGCTCGCAGGACAGGCCGCTGTCGGCTCCCGAGCTGCGCGAGGCCGTGCGGGGTGCGCACGCGGTCGTGACGATGCTGCACGACCGGGTCGACGCGGAGCTGGTGGCCGCCGCAGGTGATCAGCTGCAGGTGGTGGCCAACGTCGCCGTCGGCTACGACAACATCGACGTGCCCGCCGTGACCGACCGCGGCGTCACCGTGACCAACACCCCCGGCGTGCTCGCCGACGCCACCGCTGACCTCACGCTCGGGCTGCTGCTGATGGTCACCCGCCGCCTCGGGGAGGGCGAACGGCTGCTGCGCGCCCGCGAACCCTGGACCTTCCACCTCGGGTTCATGCTCGGAACCGGCCTGCAAGGCAAGACGCTCGGCATCGTCGGGCTCGGCGGCATCGGTCAGGCCGTCGCCCGCCGGGCCCGCGCCTTCGGGATGAACATCGCCTACGCCGGTCGCCGTCGCGCCAGCGCCGAGGTGGAGGCCGAGCTCGACGCCCGCCACTTGCCGATGGACGAGCTGCTGCGGACCGCTGACGTGGTGTCCCTGCACTGCCCGCTCACCGAGCAGACCCGCCACCTCATCGATGGCAAGGCGCTGGCGGCGATGAAGCCGACAGCTTTCCTGATCAACACCAGCCGCGGCCCGGTGGTCGACGAGAAGGCGCTGGCCGAGGCGTTGCGCGAGGGCGAGATCGCCGGTGCCGGGTTGGACGTCTTCGAGCACGAGCCGGAGGTCGAGCCCGGGTTGCTGGAGCTGGACAACGTAGTGGTCGTCCCGCACCTGGGCTCGGCCACCGTCGAGACCCGCACGGCCATGGCCGAGCTCGCCGCCCGCAACGTCGCCGCCGTCCTCGCCGGAGACGAACCGATCACCCCGGTGAAGTGAGTCCGAAAAGATCTTGGGTGATGATGTCGAGAACCGGTGATGTGCTCCGTCCTCGCTGGTGAATGCGACCAGAATGGGTCGCACCCGCACCGAGGAGGCGCACCATGGCCAAGTACCTGCTGCTCAAGCACTACCGAGGCGCTCCGGCTTCGGTCAACGACGTACCCATGGACCAGTGGACGCCCGAGGAGATCGCGGCGCACGTGAAGTACATGCAGGACTTCGCGGACCGGCTCGTGGAAACCGGTGAGTTCGTCGACGCCCAGGCGCTCGCTCCCGAAGGCACGTTCGTCAAATACGACGGCGAGGGGCGCCCGCCGGTCACCGACGGCCCGTTCGCCGAGACCAAGGACCTCATCGCGGGCTGGATGGTGATCGACGTCGACAGCTACGAGCGCGCGCTCGAGCTGGCCGGGGAGCTGTCCGCGGCCCCCGGAAAGGGCGGGAAGCCGATCCACGAGTGGCTCGAGCTGCGCCCGTTCCTGACCACGCCGCCCACCGTCACGGAGTGACCGCTCGGATGGACGAGGCGCTGCTCAGGAGCCTCACGCCTAGCGTGATCGGGATCCTCGGCCGCCGCGGAGCCGACTTCACGGCGGCCGAGGACGCCGTGCAGGACGCGCTGGTTGAAGCGGTCCGCGTCTGGCCGGACGATCCGCCGCGGGATCCGAAGGGCTGGCTGGTCACCGTCGCCTGGAACCGGTTCCTCGACGCGACCAGGGCAGACGCCGCGCGCCGCCGTCGCGAGGACCGGGTCGACGAGGAGCCGGTGCCGGAGCCTGCGCCCGGAGTGGACGACACGCTCCAGCTCTACTTCTTGTGCGCCCACCCGGCGCTGACGCCGTCGTCCGCGGTCGCGCTCACGCTGCGTGCCGTCGGTGGGCTGACCACCCGACAGATCGCCCAGGCCTACCTGGTGCCCGAAGCGACCATGGCGCAGCGGATCGGCCGGGCCAAGCGCACCGTCTCCGGCGTTCGGTTCGACCAGCCCGGCGACGTCGCCACCGTGCTGCGCGTCCTCTACCTGGTCTTCAACGAGGGCTACTCGGGGGACGTCGACCTCGCTGCCGAAGCCATCCGGCTCACCCGGCAGCTCGCGGCCACCATCGACCACCCCGAGGTGGCGGGACTGCTCGCGCTGATGCTGCTGCACCACGCCCGGCGGGCCACCCGGACCGCACCCGACGGCAGTCTCATCCCGCTCGCCGAGCAGGACCGCAGCTGGTGGGACACCACGTTGATCGCCGAGGGCGTCGTGATCCTTCAGGCGGCGCTCGCGCGCGACCGGCTGGGCGAGTTCCAAGCCCAGGCCGCCATCGCGGCGCTCCACGCGGACGCGCCCACCGCTGAGGAAACCGACTGGGTGCAGATCGTCGAGTGGTACGACGAGCTCGCCCGCTTGACCGACAGCCCGGTCGTCCGGCTCAACCGCGCAGTCGCCGTCGGCGAGGCCGATGGGCCGCGCGCCGGACTCGCGGCGCTCGCGGAACTGGACGAATTGCTGCCTCGCCGCGCTGCGGTGGCGGCGTACCTCCACGAATGCGACGGCGACCTCGCGACTGCGGCACGGCTGTATGTCGAAGCCGCGCAGAAGGCGCCCAATCTCGCCGAGCGCGATTACCTGACGCGCCAGGCCGCCCGGATCAACGCCGGCCAGTCATGAGCGGCGAGGTCGGGGAAGACCACATTTTCAATTGAAACTGTAGAAATGCGCAGCGAACTCGCGTTTCGCATCTGATCGATGCCCGGGGTAATCGCACTTCTGACCGAGGAAGTCGGTCGGAGGCGTCGCGCACGCGGTGGCCGTGACCGGGTGCGGAGGTGGGGGAGCGGGGCCGGTAACCTGAGCAGCGATCAACAGGCCGGGCGGCAACGCTCTGGTCTGCCGACATGACGTGGAAATACGGGAGGGCACGTGACGCCCACGCAGATCGCCGCGCTGATCGCCGCCGGAGCGTTCGTGCTGCTGGTCGTGCTGCTGGCGATCCCGCTGATCAAGCTCGGCCGGACTTTGGACGAGGCGACCACCGCGATCCGAAAGGCGCACGAGAATTCCGACCCGCTGTTCACCGGCGCGAATTCGACGATCACTCACGTCAACACGCAACTGGAGCGGGTCGACGGCATCACCGCCAACGCCAAGACGATCAGCGGCAACGTCTCGGCGTTGTCCTCGCTGTTCACGGCTACACTGGGTGGTCCGTTGGTGAAGACAGCGGCGTTCTCCTACGGGGTCAGCAAGGCCCTGAAGAAGCGCCGCAAGCGCAAGCAGGAGCCCGTTGGCCGGCACACCCGCCGCAAGGGCAAAGGGGGGCGCAAGTGAGCCGCCTGTTCTGGTTCGGCGCCGGCGCAGTGGCCGGAGTCATGGCGATGCGCAAGTTCACCGAGACGGCGCGCAAGGCGACGCCGAGCGGCATGGCCGAGCAGCTGGGCGGTGCGGTTCGCGAACTGGCCGGTGCGGTCGGTTCGTTCGGCGCCGAGGTGCGCGCCGGGATGCAGGAGCGGGAAGAGGAGTTGCAGGACGTCGTGCACAACGCCGACACGGTGCAGTTCCGCCGGATCGACGCGGCCCCGGACGCGGCCGGTGCTCGGCGAGCTCGCCGGGCGGGCCGCTGACGTCGGCGCCACGCCGCCAGCCGCTCGCCGCTACCGCGCAATCCGACACCTGAAATTCCCGAGGAACCCATCGTGCAGACCCACGAGATCTACAGCCGGTTCACCGAGCACTTCCGCAGTCACGGCCACACCGTGGTGCCCAGCGCGTCGCTGATCCTGGACGACCCGACGCTGCTGTTCGTCAACGCCGGCATGGTCCAGTTCAAGCCCTACTTCCTGGGCGAGGCCCCGGCGCCGTACCCGCGTGCGACCAGCATCCAGAAGTGCGTGCGCACCGGCGACATCGACGAGGTCGGCAAGACCACCCGGCACAACACGTTCTTCCAGATGGCCGGCAACTTCTCCTTCGGCGATTACTTCAAAGAAGGCGCCATGCAGTTCGCCTGGGAGCTGCTGACCAAGTCTCAGTCCGACGGCGGCTACGGCTTCGACCCGGAGCGCCTGTGGGTCACCGTCTACGAGAAGGACGACGAGGCCCGGCAGCTGTGGCAGGACGTCGTCGGCGTCCCGGCCGACCGGATCCAGGCCCGCGACGGCAAGGACAACTACTGGGACATGGGCGTGCCCGGTCCCGGCGGTCCGTGCTCGGAGATCTACTACGACCGCGGCCCGAAGTACGGCCGCGAGGGCGGCCCGGTCGCTGACGAGGACCGCTACATCGAGATCTGGAATCTGGTGTTCATGCAGGACATCAGGGGAGAGCTCTCGCCGAAGCTGGGGCACGAGCCGATCGGCACCCTGCCCAGCAAGAACATCGACACCGGCATGGGCGTCGAGCGGGTGGCCTGCCTGCTGCAGGGCGTGGAGAACGTCTACGAAACCGACCTGGTCCGTCCGGTCATCGCCAAGGCCGAGGAACTCTCCGGCCGTCGCTACGGCGACAACCACGAGGACGACGTGCGCTTCCGCGTCATCGCCGACCACGCCCGCTCCGGCGTGATGCTGGTCGGCGACGGCGTGACACCCGGCAACGAGGCCCGCGGCTACGTGCTGCGCCGGTTGCTGCGCCGGATCATCCGCTCCACCCGCCTGCTGGGCGTGCAGGAGCCGGTGCTGGGCGAGTTCAGCAAGGTCGTGCGCGACGCGATGGCGCCGAGCTACCCGGAACTGGTCAGCGAGTTCGACCGCATCGACTCGGTGATGCGCAACGAGGAAGAGGCCTTCCTGGCCACGCTGACCGCCGGATCGAAGATCTTCGACGTCGCGGTGGCCGAGACCAAGAAGGCCGGCGGCGGCCAGCTGGCCGGCGACAAGGCCTTCCAGCTGCACGACACCTACGGCTTCCCGATCGACCTGACCCTGGAGATGGCCTCCGAGCAGGGGCTCAGCGTCGACGAGCAGGGCTTCCGGGACCTGATGTCCGAGCAGCGCCGACGGGCCAAGGAGGACGCCAAGGCCCGCAAGACCGGCCACGGCGACCTGTCGACCTACCGCACGCTGCTGGACGAGCACGGCACCACCGAGTTCATCGGCTACACCGACCTGCAGTCGCGCAGCCGGGTGCTGGGCCTGCTGGTGGACGGCCAGCCGGCCAAGTCCGCGCCCGCGGGCACCGAGGTCGAGCTGGTGCTGGACCGCACCCCGTTCTACGCCGAGGGCGGCGGCCAGATCGCCGACACCGGTCGGCTGGTCGGTCCCGGCGTGGCCGTCGAGGTCCACGACGTGCAGCGCTCGGTGCCGGGTCTGTTCGTGCACCGCGCCAAGGTCGTCGAGGGCGAGCTGGGCGTGGACACCGCGCTGGAGGCCGCGGTCGACCAGGCCCGCCGCCACGCGATCGAGCGCTCCCACTCCGCGACGCACCTGGTGCACGCGGCGGTGCGCAGCGCCTACGGCAAGCGCGCGGCGCAGGCCGGTTCGCTGAACTCGCCGGGCCGGATGCGCTTCGACTTCACCGCCCCCGCGGCGGTCTCGGCCGGCGTGCTCTCCGGTGTCGAGGAAGAGGTCAACGACTACCTGCAGAGCGACGTCGAGGTCCAGACCTACAACACGACGATGGACCGGGCCATGGAGCTCGGCGCGGTCGCGCTGTTCGGCGAGAAGTACGGCGACCAGGTCCGGGTCGTGGACATGGGCGACTACTCCCGCGAGCTGTGCGGTGGCACCCACGTGCCGCGCATCGGCCGCCTCGGCGTGGTCAAGCTGGTCGCGGACTCCTCGGTGGGTTCGGGCGTGCACCGCGTCGAAGCGCTGGTCGGCATGGACGCGATGCGTCACATCAGCAAGGAGCACCTGCTGGTCACCCAGCTGGCCGAGCAGTTCAAGGTGCCCGCCGAGGAGCTGCCGGAGCGCATCAGCGGCGTCGTGTCCCGGCTGAAGTCCGCGGAGAAGGAGATCCAGCAGCTGCGCGTCGCGCAGGTCCTGCAGTCCGCGGGTCAGCTCGCCGAGAAGGGCACCGACGTGCACGGCGTGACCGTGGTCGCCGAGCAGGTGCCGGACGGCGTGGACGGCGGTGCGCTGCGCGCGCTGGCCGGTGAGATCCGCGGCCGACTCGGTTCCCGCCCGTCCGTGGTCGCGCTGTTCTCCGCCGAGGCGGAGAAGGTCAGCTTCGTGGTCGGCGTCAACGACGCGGCCCGCGACCAGGGTCTGGCCGCGGGCAAGCTGGTGCCGGGCTTCGCCGCCGAGGTCGGCGGGCGCGGCGGCGGCAAGCCGGACATGGCCCAGGGCGGCGGCACGAACCCGGCCGGGATCACCGCCGCGATCGACGCCCTGCGCAAGGCCGTCGACCAGGTGGTGGCTGGCGGGTGAGCGAGCACCAGCAGGCGGACCCCGGACCGGGGCGTCGGCTCGGCGTCGACGTCGGTTCGGTCCGGGTGGGCGTCGCGCTCAGCGACCCCGCTCCGATGCTGGCCACGCCGCTGATCACGCTGAAGCGGGACGAGGCGGGCGGCAGCGACCTGTCGCAGCTGGCCGAGCTCGTCACCGAGCACGACGTGGTGGAAGTCGTGGTGGGCCTGCCCAAGACGCTGGCCGGCCGCCACGGCACCGCCGCGGAGATCGCGCAGTCCTACGGGACGGCGCTCGCGGAGCGCATCGCACCTGTGCCGGTGTGCTTCTCGGATGAGCGGTTGACCACCGTCACCGCCAGCCGGATCCTGTCGCAGCGCGGGGTGAAGGGGAAGAAGCAGCGCGCCGTGGTGGACCAGGCCGCGGCCGTGGAGATCTTGCAGGCGTTCTTGGACAGTCGGGGGAAGACGCGAGAGGACCTTTCGTGACCGACGATCTCGGACTGTTCGCCGACGAGCCCGACGAGCGGCGCCGCCGCACGCCGGACCCGGAGCGCTTCCGCCGCCGCAAGCGGCGTCGCCTGGTGACCGCGCTGGCGGGACTGTTCGTGTTGGTGCTGGTGGGTGTCGGCGTGCTCTACGGAGCCAGCCAGATCATGCAGATCGGCGCCTACGAGGACTACGACGGTGACGGCACCGGGGATGTGGTCGTCGAGATCAAGCCCGGCGACACCGTCAGCGCCATCGGCCGCACCCTGTCCGAGCAGCACGTGGTGGCCAGCACCAAGGCCTTCACCAAGGCCGCCGAGGAGAACCGGCAGATCAACAGCATCCAGCCCGGTTACTACCTGATGCGCAACAAGATGTCCGGCGATGCGGCCGTGGCGCACATCCTGTCGCCGAAGGCGAAGGTCGGCCGGGTCGACATCCGCGGCGGCATGCGGCTGGAGGACCAGCTCGCCCCCGACGGCGGGCACACCCCGGGCATCCTGACCAGGCTCGCCGAGGCCACCTGCGCCGGCGAGAACCCGACGTGCGCCACCTCCGAGGAGATGCACCACATCGCCGCGACCGCCGACCTGAAGGCGCTGGGCGTGCCGGACTGGGCGATCGAGGATGCGTCCAAGGCGGAGCCGAACCGGCGGCTGGAAGGGCTGATCATGCCCGGCATCTACGACGTCAAGCCGGGCGAGACCGCGGAGAACGTGCTGCACGACGTGGTCACCCGCTCCGCGGCGGCGCTGGAGGTCGCGGGTCTGCCGCAGCGGGCCGAGGGCACCGGGCACACCCCGTACGAGCTGCTCACCATCGCCTCGATCACGCAGAGCGAGGCGATCACCAAGGACTTCGGCAAGGTCGCGCGGGTGATCGAGAACCGGCTCACCGACCCGGTCATGGAGCTCAAGATGGACTCCACGATCAACTACCCGCTGGACAAGCCGAGCCTGCTGACCGACCTGAACGACCGGAAGCGGCCGGGGCCGTACAACACGTACCAGAACTACGGGCTGCCGCCGACGCCGATCTCGACGGCCAGCAAGGAAGCGCTGGAGGCCGCGGAGAACCCGACCGAGGGCAACTGGCTGTTCTTCGTGAAGTGCTACCCGGACGGCACGTCCTGCTTCGCCGACACCTACGAGCAGCACCAGGCCTACATCGAGGAAGCGCAGGCTCGCGGTGCCTTCTGACGACCAGCGGCGGGCAGCGGTGCTCGGTTCTCCGATCGAGCACTCGCTGTCCCCGGTCTTGCACGGCGCCGCTTACGCCGCGCTGGGCTTGAAGAACTGGACCTACGAGCGGGTCGAAGCCGACGAGCAGCAACTGGTCGAGTTCGTCGCCGGTCTCGGCGGGGAGTGGGCCGGGCTGTCGGTGACGATGCCGGGCAAGCGCGCGGCGCTGCGCGTCGCCGACGTGGTCAGCTCGCGGGCTGAAGCGGTCGGTGCGGCGAACACGCTGGTGCACCGGGCTGACGGCAGCTGGGCTGCGGACTGCACCGATGTCGACGGGGTCGTCGGAGCGCTGCGCGCCGCCGGCGGTTTCTACACCGGGCACCGCGGGCTGGTGCTGGGAGCGGGCGGCACCGCCGCCGCGACCCTGGCGGGCTTCGCGGAGCTCGGGATCCGCGAAGCGACGATCGCGGTGCGTGAGCCCGCGAGAGCGCGCGACGCGGTGGAAACCGCGGAGCGCGTGGGGATCGCGGTGAGCGTGGAGCGGCTGGACCGCGTAGCGCTCGCGGACGCCGCGGCCGCGGCGGACGTCGTGGTGTCGACGCTGCCCGCGGGAGCGCTCGGAGAGCGCGTGGCGGAGCTGGCGACGGCGGCGTGCGTGCTCGACGTCATCTACCACCCCTGGCCGACGCCCCTGGCCGCAGCGGTGACCGCGGCTGGTGGACGCGTGGCGACGGGTCTGGACATGCTCCTGCACCAGGCGTTCGGCCAGGTCGAGCAGTTCACCGGCCTCTCGGCCCCCCGCAAGGTCATGCGCGACGCCCTCGCCAACGCCACCGGCAACGAGGTCCCGCTCCCGCTCTGATCGATCAGTCGTCCGCGCCTGGAACAGAACCACAGTTTCAATTGAAACTGTAAATCCCAGCCACGACGATTCACAGTTTCAATTGAAACTGTGGCCTGGAAACGAGAACGGCTCCTTCGCGAATGTGCGGAGGAGCCGTTGTCGTCAGGGGCTTGGGGTCAGTTGGCGTTGTCCAGGTCGGAGGCGACCAGCTGGGCAACGTGGTCCAGGGCTGCTTCGGCGCCGTCGCCGGTTGCTTCCAGAACCACCTCGTCGCCGAAGGCCGCACCCAGCGTCATCAGGCCGAGAATGCTGCCCGCCTCGACCGGCTCGGCGCCGTCCTTGCGGATGGTGATCTTCACCGGCTGCGCCGAGGCGGCCTTCGCCACCAGGGCCGCGGGCCTGGCGTGCAGACCCACCTTGCTGGCCACGGTGACCCGTCGCTCGAACATTGAGCTCTCCGTTCGTCGGGGGATGGGGGAAGGTGTGCGCCGGGGATCAGGTCTGGTCGGGGCCCGACTTGGCCTTCCCATCGGCATTATCCGCGCCGTTCTCGGCCACGTCGTTGTCGTCCTCCTCACGACCCGGCGTGCGCAGGTTCCACTTCGTGATCACGAACCGGAACACGAAGTAGTAGATGACCGCGTAGCCGAGGCCGATCGGGATCAGCCACAGCGAGTTCTTCGAGATGCCGAAGTTGAGCACGTAGTCGATGGCGCCCGCGGAGAAGCCGAACCCGCTGTGGATGTCCAGGAAGTTGACCAGCGCGTGGGCGCTACCGGTGAGCAGCGCGTGGACCAGCAGCAGCGGCCAGGCCACGAAGATGAACGAGAACTCCAGCGGCTCGGTGATGCCGGTGAGGAACGCGGTCAGCGCGGTCGAGATCATCACGCCGCCGACGATCTTGCGCTGTGAGGGCTTGGCGCACTGCCAGATGGCCAGCGCGGCGGCCGGCAGGGCGAACATGAAGATCGGGAAGAAACCGGTCATGAAGGTGCCCGCGGTGGGGTCACCCGCGAAGAAGCGGGAGATGTCGCCCTTCTCGCCGTGGTAGTCGCCGAAGAGGAACCAGACCACGTTGTTCGGGATGTGGTGCAGGCCGAACGGCAGCAGCAGCCGGTTGACCGCGCCGTAGATGCCGCTGCCGATCACCGCGTTCTGGGTGACCGCGTTGCTGAAGGCCGTCAGGCCGGCGTCGAAGATCGGGTAGAGCAGGCCGAGGACGACGCCGATGACCAGCATGCTGACCGCGGTGACGATCGGCACGAACCGGCGACCGCCGAAGAAGCCCAGGTAGGCGGGTAGCTTGATGCGGTGGTACCGCTGCCACAGCCAGGCCGTTACGAGACCGGCGATGATGCCGCCGAGCACGCCGTAAGGGCCCTTGTTGTACACCGTGTCCGCTTCGGTGCCGGTGATCTTCCACATCACGCCGGACAGCACCAGGTAACCGACGGCGGCGGACAGCGCGGTGGACCCGTCGGCCTTCTTCGCGAAACCGATCGCGACACCGATCGCGAACAGGATCGGCAGGTTGTCGAACAGCACGCCGCCCGCGGCGCCGACCACGTCGGCGACGGGGAGCAGCCAGGGCAGCGAGCGCCCGAGCCCCTCGGCGCCGAGCAGGTCGTCCTGGCCGATCCGCAGCAGCAGCGCGGCGGCGGGTAGGACGGCGATCGGCAGCATCAGGCTCCGGCCCAGCCGTTGCAGCTGGGCGAACCCCTTCTTGTTGCCGCTCGCCGCCGTGGCGCTGGCACTCATCGGTTACCTCCTGTGTCGTGGACACCGAGTCGTCGGGGGATCCGGCTCTCCATCACGCGGGCCGGGTGGTCGGAGGGTGGTGGCCGGTCCCGCTCGGATCGCGGTCCAGCTGCATGGTCACCTGGTACAGGTCGCCGCGGTACCAGGAAGTCATGTCCTCGATCGGTCGGCCCTGTGCGGTGGAGATCCGGCGGAACACCAGGACCGGGCTGCCCGGGCGGACGCCGAGCAGCCGCGCGGTGTCAGCGTCGGCGCCTTCGGCCAGCACGGTCTGGGTGCCGGTCTCCAGGCGCACGTCGTAGTGGCGGTCCAGCAGGGTGTACATCGAGTCGGTCAGGTCCCGCTCGAGCAGGCCGGGCAGTGGTCCGGCGGGGTACCAGCCGCGCTCCACCGCCATCGGGGCGCCGTCGGCCTTGCGCAGCCGGTGGAGCCAGTGGGCGGGCTCGCCGGGGGCGAGGCCGAGCGCGGTGGCGGTGTCCTCGGGCGGGACCGCCTCGGCGGATTCCAGCAACACGGTCTCCGGGTGCATGCCGCGGCGCAGCATGTCCTCGGTGAACGAGGCGAGGTGCAGCTGGGAGTCCACGCGAGGCCGGGTGGTGAAGGTGCCCTTGCCGCGCACCCGCACCAGCAGTCCTTCAGCGACCAGCTGGCCGACGGCTTCCCGCACGGTCAGCCTCGAGACGCCGTAGCGGACCGCGAGGTCGCGTTCGGAAGGTACCGGTGAGCCGGGCAGCAGCTCGTCGCTGGCCAGTTCGCGGAGGATTTCCCGCAGCTGGGCGTGCTTGGGCGTCGGACCGTCGCGCAGCACGCTTTCAGCGCATCGACTGTCGTCTGCGGTTCCCCGCGCGGCCACGTTGCCTCCACCGGTCCTGCTTCTTCGCCTACACGGTGCCTTGTGGACACCGGTCGCTGGGGTGAAACATTGGCGGATCACCGCCGCGTTCGCCCAGTGCTGTTGACCGGCGGCACCCGGTTGGTACTGTCCGGTCTAAACCAGTCGGTTGCGAACAATGCGCCGTTATGCGATCGGGTGTCAAGAAGGCTCGGATTTCGTTGCCGCATCGACACCGAGTGGCGCAAGATCGTCGCGGCGCGGTCGATCCGCGTCGTTGGTTCGGAGGAAGGGAGCAGCGGTGGCTCAGGACAAGGCCGCGGCGATCCTGGCCGCACTCGGCGGCGGGGACAACGTGGTGGAGATCGAGCCGTGCATCACGCGGCTTCGCTGCGAGGTCGAGGACGGATCGAAGATCGACGAAGCGGCGCTGAAGGCGGCCGGGGCGCACGGCGTGATGACGCAGGGCACCGTGGTGCAGGTCGTGGTGGGTCCGGAGGCGGACACGCTGGCCGAGGACATCGAGGACCTGCGGTGAGCACCGAGGTCGGCAGCCCGGTGCCGGGCCTGGCCACCGGTCTGGCCGAAGTGCCGGACCCGGTGTTCTCGCAGGCCATGGTGGGTCCGGGCATGGCGGTGAAGCCCGCTGGCGGGCGAGCCGATGCGGTCGCGCCGATCGCCGGCACGGTGGCGACGCTGCACCCGCACGCGTTCGTGATCGCCTCGCCCGACGGCGCGGCGATCCTGGTCCACCTGGGCATCGACACGGTCAAGCTCAAGGGCGAGGGCTTCGATCTCCACGTCGCCAAGGGGGACGCGGTCGAGGCGGGGCAGCGCATCGTCACCTGGGACCCGACCGAGGTCGAGTCCCACGGCTACGCGTCGATCTGCCCGGTAATCGCCCTGGAGGTGACCCCCGAGGCCCTGGCCGACGTCCGCGAGGACGGCCAGGTCGTCCCCGGCGACACCCTCTTCATGGTCGACGCCTGAAGTTCCCCCCGATCAGGGGCTCGGTGAAGGGCACCTTCGAGCAACGCGCTCGGAGGTGCCCTTCGCTCGTTGCAGGTGGTGCGGGGTGGGTGCCCGACATGCGGGGGTTCGGTGGTCGGGTGCCGGGGATCTCGGGGCGTTGGGGAGATCGTGGGCGCATGGTCGTGATGATCGGGATCGTTGGCGGAGCGCTCGGGTTCGGTGCCGGGTGGCTGGGGCGGCTGGTGCTGGGCGCGGTGCGGCGGGGTGTGGTGGCGCCTTGGTTGTGGTGCGAGGTGGGCGTCGGGGTGTTGTGGGCCGTGGTGGCCGTGCGCGTTGTGGGTGGGATGCCCTGGTGGTGGGTAGGGGTTCCGCTGTTGCTGGGGTGGGTTGGGGTTTTGCTCGCCGTGTGCGATGTGCGGGCTTATCGGTTGCCGGATGTGTTGACGTTGCCCGCTTATCCGGTGGCGTTGGTTTTCGTCGGGGTTGCGGCGGTGCATCGGCCTGGGGTGTGGGCCGGGGCTGCGAGCGGGTTGCTGCTCTTTGGCGGTGTCTATGCGTTGGTGCGGGTGATCTCGCCTTCTGCGATGGGGCCCGGTGACGTGAAGCTGGCGGGCGGGCTGGGGCTGGTGGTTGGCGCGGTGGCCGTGGGAGCGGTGTTGGCCGTGATGGTTGCGGCGGCGCTTTTCACACTGGTCATGGCTTCGTGGCGGGGGCGCGGGGCGATACCGCACGGGCCTGCCGTGCTCGTTCCGGCGTGGCTGGTCACCGCCTTCGTTCCGTGGGCGTGAAGCGGGACCCCGGGCGGGTTCATCGGCGACCCGACGTGGCAGGATCTATAGGTGTGCTGCGCTGGATGACCGCTGGAGAATCGCATGGCCCCGCCCTGGTGGCGGTGTTGGAAGGCATGGTGGCCGGAGTCGAGGTGACCTCGACCGACATCGCGACCCAGTTGGAGCGCCGCAAGCTCGGTTTTGGCCGCAGCCCGCGGATGAACTTCGAGGCCGACGAGCTCGAGATCATCGGCGGCGTGCGGCACGGGCGCACCCAGGGCGGTCCGATCGCGGTCCGCATCGGCAACACCGAGTGGCCCAAGTGGGAACAGGTGATGGCCGCTGACCCGGTTGACGAGGACGTGCTGTCCTCGCTGGCCCGCAACGCGCCCCTGACCCGCCCGCGCCCCGGTCACGCCGACCTCGCCGGCATGCAGAAGTACGGCTTCGACGAGGCCCGCCCGGTGCTGGAGCGCGCGAGCGCCCGCGAGACCGCTGCCCGTGTCGCCGTCGGCACAGTGGCGCAGCAGTTCCTGCGGCAGCTGCTAGGCGTGGAGATCGTCAGCCACGTGATCAGCCTCGGCGGTGTGGACGCCGAGCACGACGTCCTGCCCGGTCCGGACGACCTGGCTGCCATCGACGAGAACCCGGTGCGCGCTTTCGGCGATGCCGCGACCGAGCGGATGATGGCCGAGGTCGACGCGGCCAAGAAGGACGGCGACACCCTCGGCGGCGTCGTCGAGGTGATCGCCTACGGGCTGCCGCCGGGCATCGGCTCGCACGTGCACTGGGACCGCAAGCTCGACGCTCGACTGGCCGGTGCGCTGATGAGCATCCAGGCGATCAAGGGCGTGGAGATCGGTGAGGGCTTCGCCAACGCGCACCGCCGAGGTAGCGCCGCGCACGACGAGATCTACCCCGACGAGGGTGCGAAGTGGGTCCGCCGCAGCAGCAACCGGGCCGGGGGCCTGGAGGGCGGCATCACCAACGGCGAGCCGCTGATCGTGCGCGCCGCCAAGAAGCCGATCTCCAGCCTGCCGCGCGCACTGGCCACTGTGGACATGACCACCGGTGAGCCGGCGCAGGCGATGCACCAGCGCTCGGACATCACCGCGGTGCCGCGCGCGGCGGTGGTCGCCGAGACGATGGTCGCGCTGGTGCTGGCCGAGGCCGTGCTGGAGAAGTTCGGCGGCGACTCGCTGCCGGAGACCCGGCGCAACGTCGAGGGCTACCTGGCCGGTCTGCGGGAGCGCGCCGAGAAGCGGCAGGCGCACTGATGTCGCCGCTCGCAGTGGTGATCGGCCCGCCGGGCGCGGGCAAGACGACGATCGGCTGCTTGCTGGCGCAGCGCCTCGAGGTCGCCTTCCGCGACACCGACGAGGACGTGGTGCGCACCAGCGGCCGCGACATCGCCGACATCTTCGCCAAGGACGGCGAACCGGCGTTCCGCGCGATGGAGGAAGAAGCCGTCGCGACCGCGTTGCGGGAGCACGACGGCGTGCTGGCGCTGGGCGGCGGCGCGGTGCTCTCCGAGCGCACCCGCGAGCTCCTGGCCGGGCACCCGGTGGTGTACCTGTCGGTCGGGCTCGCCGAAGGCGCTCGGCGAACCGGGCTCTCCACCGCGCGTCCGCTGCTGGCCGGGGTGAACCCGCGCGCCACCTTCAAGGCGCTGCTGGACGCCCGGATGCCGATCTACCGCTCGGTGGCCGCGGTGGAGATCGCCACCGACCACGCCGGACCGGACGAGGTCGTGGCGCAGGTCGTGGCCGCGCTGGCCGCGCGCAGCACCGCGTCCAGCTGATGGAGACCGCCGGTATTCGCATCGGCGGCCAGGCCGTTTTGCGTACGCTTTGAATCCAGAACCGTCTTCACCGAAGGGACGATGATGACCGAGCCGGTGCGGATCGGGGTTGCCAGCCAGCAGCCCTACGACGTGGTGGTCGGCCGGGGGTTGCTCGGCGAGCTCGTCGATTTCCTGCGCGACGCATCGGTGGTGGCGCTGGTGCACCAGCCCACCATCACCGCGACCGTCGAGGCGGTGCGCGAGGAGCTGACCGAGGCCGGGGTGGACGCCCACCGGGTGGAGATCCCCGACGCCGAGGACGGCAAGAGCCTGCAGGTCGCCGGGTTCTGCTGGGACGTGCTGGGCAAGGTCGGCATGGACCGCAGCGGGGTCGTGGTGTCCTTCGGCGGCGGTGCGGTGACCGACGTCGCCGGGTTCGTCGCCGGCACCTGGATGCGCGGAGTGCGCGTGGTGCACGTGCCGACCACGCTGCTGGGCATGGTGGACGCCGCCGTCGGCGGCAAGACCGGCATCAACACCGACTCCGGCAAGAACCTGGTGGGGCTGTTCCACGAGCCGAGCCTGGTGCTCGCCGACCTGGCGACGCTGGAGGGCCTGCCGCGCAACGAGCTGGTCGCGGGCATGGCCGAGATCGTCAAGGCCGGGTTCATCGCGGACCCGGTGATCCTGCGGCTGATCGAGGCCGACCCGGAGGCCGCCCTCGACCCGTCCGGCGAGGTGCTGGGTGAGCTGGTGCGCCGGTCGATCCAGGTCAAGGTCGACGTGGTCGCCGCGGACCTGAAGGAGTCGCACCTGCGGGAGGTGCTCAACTACGGGCACACCCTGGCGCACGCCATCGAGCGTCGCGAGCGCTACCGGTGGCGCCACGGTGCCGCGGTCAGCGTGGGTCTGGTCTTCGCCGCCGAGCTGGCGCGGCTGGCCGGACGGCTGGACGACGAGACCGCTGACCGGCACAAGAAGGTTCTGGACATGCTGGGTCTGCCCACCAGCTACGACCCGGACGCGCTCGGCCAGTTGCTCGAGGGGATGAAGGTCGACAAGAAGAACCGCGCCGGGGTGCTGCGGTTCGTCGTGCTCGACGGGCTGGCCAAGCCGGGGCGGCTGGAAGGTCCGGACCCGTCGCTGATCGCCGCCGCCTACTCCGCGCTGACCGGTGGCGAGGCCAAGTCCACGGGAGTGTTGCTGTGAAGGTGCTGGTGCTCAACGGGCCGAACCTCGGTCGGCTGGGCAAGCGCGAACCTTCGGTCTACGGCAGCACCACCTACGCCGACCTGGTCGGGATGTGCGAGGCGGCGGGCGAGGAGCTCGGCGTCGAGGTCGAGGTGCGCCAGACCGACCACGAGGGCGAGATGGTCCAGTGGCTGCACGAGGCCGCTGACCAGCGGTGGCCCGTCGTGCTCAACGCCGGTGCCTGGACGCACTACTCGATCGCGGTGCGCGACGCGGCGGCGCAGCTCGAGTCCGAGCTGATCGAGATCCACATCTCCAACGTGCACAAGCGCGAGGAGTTCCGGCACACCAGCTATCTGTCGGACATCTCGACCGCGGTGGTGGCCGGTCTCGGCGTGGCGGGCTACCCGCTGGCGATCCGCTGGCTGGCCGAGCACGCGAGCGCGTAAGCGCGCCCGGTTCCAGGGAGAGGGCTCGGGTTGCGGAGGTTGGTGCGCAGGGCGGCCGGACTGGTCGGCGTCGTGCTGTTGGCCGGTTGCACGCAGGTGTCGGGCACACTCGGTCCGCCTCCGCACATCGAATCCGGGGCCCAGCCGGAACGATTGCCCGTCGACCTGCACGTTGGCGCTGATCGCAGCAGTGGCGGCGTGGTGGTCTCGGGTGGCTTGCCGGCGCCGTACAACTACGGGCCGACGGTGCTGTTCGACGGCGGTCAGCACCGGGTGTGGTGGTGCAGCCAGTTACCGGGAGTCGGTCCGCCCGGCGACGACATCCTGCAAGCCGCGTCGAGCGGCATCGACGGACCGTACTCCGCTTCCGGAGCGCCAGCGGTCCCGGTTTTCTCCAGTCGGCCAGGCGGTTTCGACGGAATGCACACCTGCGACCCGTCGGTGTTGAAAGTGGACGGTCGCTACTACCTGTACTACACCGGTGCGGCGGGCGACGACCACGCGCACGGCAATTCGATCGGGGTGGCCAGCAGCCCGGACGGGCTCGCCTGGCAGCGCGAGGCCGGGGGAGCGCCGATCATCACTCCGGCCGGCGATGTGCGGCGGGACAACACTTATGGCGCAGGGCAGCCGTCCGTGCTGCACCTGGACGGCTGGTTCTACCTGATGTTCACCGACACCACGGCCGCTGGGGCGGGTTGGAACGGTGCCGGGCAGTTCATCGTCCGGGCGCGTGATCCAGAGTTCAGCGAGCAGGTCGAGGCGTTGACCGGGGACGGTTTCCGTCCTGCGGGCGGGGCTCGGTCGCGTTCGGTGGTGGACGCCTTCAGCGCCGACTGGATGTGGGTGCCGGCGCTGGACGCGTTCGCGATCGCCCACCAGACGGCGGACGGTACGACGATCACCTTCTGGGACCGTGATTTCACCGGACACCCGTATCCCGCGGTGCTGATCCCCGGGCCGTGGCAGGAGGGACCGGGTCTGGTCCGCGGCCCCGATGGAACGGCTCCGGTGTCCACATCGGACCCATGTGGCACGGTTTCGCTGGACGTCCTGCGGGCCACGGCATCGCGACCCTCGCCGACCGACATTCGCCACTTCGGCATCGACGTCACCGGCTTCGACGGCTGCGCTACGCCTGACCAGGCAGCATCGGTTCTCAACGGCTTCGCCGTACCGTCGCCCTCGCGCACCGTGGACGTGCTGCACGATGGCGGAAAGGTCCGCATCGAGCGACGATCCGTGGCGGAGCTCCTGGTGATCAAGGTTCTGGACCGCCGAATCACCACAGTGGACAAGATTCCCGTGGTCGGAACCATCGAGACCGGTGCGAAGGCGCTGCGCGCCCCGAACGGAGACGTCGCGCTGCTGGACGATCGAGGTCGACTGTGGACAGTTCCGGCGGAAGTGGCGGCGGCCAACGACTCGCCGGTCACCGATGTCGCGCAGTCCGAGTGGGACTCACGTCCTCGAGGTGGAGATCTCCGCCGCTGATCCCGTTGCTCGTGCCCGCGGGCGTCCGTTCATTACAGTTTCAATTGAAACTGTAATCTCTCCCCACGGTGGATCACAGTTTCAATTGAAACTGTAGACGTCCCAGGGGCCCTGCCACTGATCGCTCCGTGGTGGAGGATGCGATTTCAATGGAAATCAGACGTCCAATTTCCATTGAAATCGCGGGAGTTGTCCACAGGTCACGGTGTGTCGTGATCTGACACGCCGGTGGAAGGGGGCTTGATGAGGTCGGCGACGCGGAGGTCGGGGTGGCCTGCACGATGATCCCCTCTCGCGCCCGGTCGAGCGGGTGCTCGACGACGTGGTCAACGGGTACATCAGCATCGCCGCAGCGCGGGAACAGTACGGTGTGGACGTTGAGTACGTCGGCGATCTCGATGCGATCGTGCGGCCACCGGAGTCCTACCGGGTTCGGTCGGCCTCGCCGAGAAAAGGTTGAGAGCCCGAGCAACCCTTCCGAGTACCGGGCGTCTACTGATCAGAAGATGCGGCAAGGAAGGGTGAGAACACGATGATTCGGGCGAAGTTCCTCGCGATCACGGCTGCGGCGCTGGTGGTCGGGCTGACCGCGTGCAGCCCCGGCGGCTCCAACGAGCAGAGCACGCAGAACAACGCCCAGCCGATCGTCCATGACGCCGCCTCCGACACGGCGGAATTGTCGTCCGGAAGCCAGAGCGGCGTGGCGACGGCGAGCTCTGCGGCCCAGCAGGAGAAGCCGAGCGGCCAGGAGGACGCCCGACAGGACACCTCTGCGGCAAACAACGAGTGCAAGGCCCGCGACCTCCAGCTGTCGTTCGGCGAGAGCGACGGCGCCGCCGGGAGCGTCTACCGGCCGCTGATCTTCACCAACTCCAGCGGCCGCACCTGCGTCATGCAGGGCTTCCCGGGTGTGTCCTACGTCGGTGGCGAGGACGGCCACCAGATCGGCGCTCCCGCGTTCCGCGACGGCAAGAAGGGCGAGGTGATCAGCCTCGCGCCCGGCAGCAAGGCCTCCGCGATGATCAAGTTCACCAACGTGGAGAACTACGACTCCGGCGAGTGCCGGCCGGAACCGGCCAAGGGCCTGCGGATCTACCCGCCGCACGACACCGCGTCGATGTTCATCCCGTTCGAGTACGGGCAGAACGGCTGCGCCAACCCGAACATGGCCAACGACCACCACCAGCTCACCGTCCAGACCGTCCAGGCGGGCGTTGCGTAGTGAGCCCGTCTCCGGGTTCGCATTGCGGGGCCGTCTGACTTCCATGTCAGGCGGCCCTCGTCATGACCGGAAGGTTCGGCGGTAGGTGGCTGGGCTGGTGCCCAGGCGGTGGCGGATGTGCTTGCGGAGCGAGGCCGCTGTGCTCAGGCCGGCTTGTCCGGCTACCGCGTCGATCGGGAGGTCGGTGGATTCCAGCAGGTGGCGGGCGTGGTCCAGGCGTTGCTGGAGGAGCCAGTCCAGGGGGCTGGTGCCGGTCTCGTCCCGGAAGCGCCGGGTGAAGGTCCGCACGCTCATCCCCGCGTGCGCCGCGATCGGCTCGGCGAGGTGTTCCAGCAGCCAGGCGCGGGTGGCCGAGGTGTCGTTGCCGTCCGGTTCCGGCAGCGGCCGCTCGATGTACTGGACTTGGCCGCCTTCGCGCCACGGCGGCACCACGCTGGAACGGGCGGCGCGGTTGGCCACCTCGCTGCCGTGGTCGCGGCGGATCACGTGCAGGCACAGGTCGATCCCAGTCGCCACGCCCGCCGAGGACAGCACGTCGCCGTCGTCCACGAACAGCACATCCGGGTCCAGGCTGCCGTCGGTGCGCGGCCCTTCGAGGTAGGTGCCGGGGATGATCAGCGTGTCCGGCGCGGCCAGGTGCTCCGGGCCGGTGCTGGGAAGTGCGAGAGCGGGGAAATCCGGCGGTCACGGCTCTGCGGTCGCTGCGCGACGCGGCCCGGACGCCCGCTTTCTGGTTGCTGGCAGGTGGTTTCGCGATCTGCGGGGCGAGCACGAACGGTTTGGTCAACACGCATTTCGTGCCCGCCGCGCACGATCACGGCATGCCGACGACCGTGGCTGCCGGACTGCTGGCCGTGATCGGCGTCTTTGACGTGCTGGGCACTGTGCTGTCCGGCTGGCTCACCGACAAGGTCAACCCGCGGCTGCTGCTGGCCGCCTACTACACGCTGCGCGGGATCTCGCTGTTCGTGCTGCCGCAGCTGTTCGCGCCCTCGGTGGAGGCGAACATGGTGCTGTTCGTGGTGTTCTACGGCCTGGACTGGGTGGCCACCGTGCCCCCGACGATGGCGCTGTGCCGGGAGCACTTCGGGCCGCGCGCGTCGGTGGTGTTCGGCTGGGTCTTCGCCTCCCACCAGATCGGCGCGGCCGCTATCGCGAGTATCGCGGGCGTGGTGCGCGACCAGTTCGGCGACTACGCCGCGGCCTGGTGCGGCGCCGGTCTGCTGTGCCTGCTGGCGACGGCCTTCTCGGTGTCGATCCGGCGCCGGGTGCCGGAACCGGTCACCACGGGGTCAGTGTCACGATGATCGACGTCGGCGCGCCGTCCTGGACGTAGGAGGCGAACCCGGCCACGTCGTCGAAGGCGAAGCCGTAGGCCTTGCCGTCCTCGGTGTTCTCATGCATCACCTTCGAGTAGTGGTTGGTGATGTCGTGCTGGTAGAAGCCGCCCGGGTCGGTGCCCGGCTGGTCGGCGGAGTCCAGCAGTATCGAGCGGTTGAAACCGGCCCCGAGGATCGCCGCGACCGGGCCGGTGATGCCGTCGTTCGGGGCGGCCAGCGCGCCGTCGCAGAACAGCACGTCCCTTGTGGACGGTCTGCCGATGGGCTGCACGCCGCCGTCGAACTGGAAGCTGTCACCGGAGATCTGGCCGGTGAAGACCTTGCCGTTGTCGGTGTCGACCCGCAGCTGGGTGCCCTGGTACTTCGACCAGACCTCGTCGATGTAGGAGTCGAAGTAGGTGTCCGGGAACTTGCCGAGGTCCAGGCCGTGGCCCGGTGCGATCACCCGGAGGTCGTCCTGGCGCAGCGCGGCGAAGTCGGAGTGCTCGGCGACGCCGTTGAGGATCCGCTCCCGGCCGCCGGCGGGCACCGTGCCCGTGGTCTGGTCCTCGGCGCCCTGCAGGTGGATCGACAGCGGCACGCTGAACATGTCGACCATCGTGGTGTTGCAGTACATTCCATCGGCCTTGAGCGTGAACTCGACCGTGTCGTGCAGGATCCCGTAGTTCGGGTCGTTGTCCACCCAGCCCGCCGGGTACTGCAGCGCGGGCTTCCCGTCGCCGCCGGTGACCACCTTGAACTTCAGCTTGTCACCGAGCGCGAAGTAGATGCGCCCGGACATGCTCGGCAGGTTCAACGTCGTGTCGCCGTTGCCCTGCAACGGGATCGCGTAGTCGGCGAAACCGTCGGAACCGTTGTCGGACTCCGAGACCGGTACCAGCTCGCCGTCCGGCGTGACCCGGGACTGCTCGCCGGTGTCGAGGTTCGTGCCGACGACGTAGACGTGAATCGAGGCGTTGTCGAACTGCCCGCTCTGGTTGACGATCGTCAACGGCAGGGGAACGTCCGGGGCGCGGCGACCGGCGAACGCGGGGGAGGAGGCCAAGCCGCCGAGGACGGGAACGGCGAGGGCGGCGGCGGAGACACCGCCGAGGAAGGATCGTCTGCTGAGCACGGTGCATCACCTTCGGTTCATCGGGTTCGGAGCGGCCCAATTCTGGGAGCGTCCACATCGGCCGTGAATAGTCCGAACCGCCGCCGCGCACTGCCCGAACCAGCCCAGCCGGCGAGTCATTTCCGGACAACGCCGAGCTTCCGGCGTTTCGGATGAACCGGGGGATAACCCTACGCCGATTCCCGCATTTCCCGAACCCCGCGGAAATCCCGCCAGCAGCGCCTGCTCCCACGGCCCCCAGCCCAGCCGTCGGCGTCAACCCAGGGAGGGTAGCTCGGGTGGGTGTGAGGGGGTTCGGGGTGGGGTTGAGGGGTTGGTTAACGTTGCCTTGATGGCTGAATTTGTTGCGCGCGGGAAAACGGAGCGTGGCGAACTCGCGTTGTTGCGCCGGGGCGATTCGCTGGAGCTCCGGGTCAACGGCGTGTTCGTCATGGACACCGCGCACACCGAAACCGAACGGGAACTCGCCACCGCCACGCTGCGCGTGGTGGACGGGGCAGATCTGCGGGTGCTGATCGGTGGGCTCGGCCTGGGGTTCACGCTGCGGGAGGTGCTGGCCGATCCGCGGGTGCGCGAGGCGCACGTCGTCGAGATCGAACCGGATCTGGTCACCTGGCACCGCGACGGCCTCGTGCCGGAAACCACCGCGGCGATCCGCGACGACCGGGTGCGCTGCCACGCCGGCGACGTGGCCGAGGTGATCGCCGCGCAGCCGTCGGAAAGCTTCGACATCGTGCTGCTCGATGTGGACAACGGTCCCGATTTCCTCGTCTACGACGCCAACTCCGCGATCTACCGCAGTGAATTCCTCACGCGTGGCAAGGAAAAGCTGGTCGCCGGTGGCACGCTGGCGATCTGGTCGGCCGACACCTCACCGGAGTTGCGGGCCGCGCTGCACGAGGTTTTCGGCAACTGCGAGGAACTGGCGATCCCGGTGCTGCTCGGCCAGCACGAGACGACCTACCACCTGTTCCTGTCCGTCCGGTAGCTACAGGAGGTCGAGCTCCAGCAGGCTCGGTTCCAGGATCTCCTCCAGCACGAGCAGCCGGCGCTTGGCCTCCAGGCCTGGCCCGAATCCGCCGAGCCCGCCGCCGCTGGCCAGCACCCGGTGGCACGGCACGATCACCGGAAACGGGTTGCTGCCCATGATCGTCCCGACCGCGCGCGAAGCCTCCGGCCGCCCGGACAGCTCCGCCAGCTGCTTGTAGCTCACCGTCTCCCCGAACGGCACCAGCTCGAACAGGGTGCGCAGCACGTGCAGCCGTAAGCCCTGCAGCGGCTCCCACTCGATCGGCACGTCGAACTCCCGGCGGCGCCGCGCGAAGTACTCGTCGAGCTGCCGAGCGGCCTCGACCGCCACTCCGGTGTCCCAGCTCAGCTCCTCGTCGTACTCGCCGAGCACCGCGTCCGGTCCGGCGAAGGCCACCTGGCGAACCCCGGACGCACCGGCCACCACGGTCAGCTCGCCGACCGGGCTCGCCACCACGCTCCACGACAGCGACATGTCAGAACCCTAGCGCCCTGCACCGACAACGCCTGCGCACAAGCTCGTGGCGGCTTCCCGCCGACCTCGTTCTGACCAGGTCCGTTCACCGGTTCGCGGGTTAGGCTCCCGACATGTCCGAAGCGCACTCCCACCGACGGCAAGCCCTCCGCGACCGCCTGCGCGAGCAGGAGCTGGACGCGCTGCTGGTGACCGATCTGCTCAACATCCGCTACCTCACCGGCTTCACCGGGTCCAACGCCGCGCTGGTGGTGCACGCCGCCGACGAGCAGGGTGCCGAGTCGCGGACGGTGTTCTGCACCGACGGCCGCTACCTGACGCAGGCCGCCGAGCAGGTCCCGGACCTGGACCGGGTGATCGACCGGGCCAGCGATCTGACGTTGGCCGAGCGGATCGGTTCGGCGGCCGCCGAGTACCGCCGCGTCGGGTTCGAGAGCCAGCACGTCACCGTCGACCGCCGCGACGTGCTCGTCGACGCCGCCGGGAAGGCTGAGCTGGTGCGCGCGCCGGGGCATGTCGAGGAGTTGCGGCTGGTCAAGGACGAGATCGAGATCGAGGCGCTGCGGATGGCCTGCGCCGCCGCCGACCGGGCGCTGGCCGACCTGTTCGAGCACGGCGGGCTGCGCCCCGGCCGCACCGAACTGGAGGTCGCCCGCGAACTCGACGGGCGGATGCTCGACCACGGCGCCGCCGGGCCGTCGTTCGAGACGATCGTGGCCGCCGGGGCGAACTCCGCGGTCCCGCACCATCGCCCGACCGACGCGGTGCTGGCCGCCGGCGACTTCGTGAAGATGGACTTCGGCGCCCTGGTCGACGGCTACCACTCGGACATGACGCGCACCGTGGTGCTGGGCAAACCGGCCGACTGGCAGCGCGAGATCTACGAGCTGGTGCGCACCTCGCAGGCCGCCGGGCGGGCCGCGGTGCGGGTCGGCACCGAGGTGCGCGAGGTGGACACCGCGGCGCGCAAGGTGATCGAGGACGCCGGGTATGGCGAGCAGTTCCTGCACGGCCTCGGACACGGCGTCGGGCTGGAGATCCACGAGGCACCGACTTTGTCGCAGCGGGGAGACGGTAGAATCAGCGCTGGGATGGCGGTCACCGTCGAGCCTGGCGTTTATCTGGCGGGGCGGGGCGGGGTCCGCATCGAGGACACGCTGGTCGTGCGTCCCAGCACACCGGAGCTCCTCACCTTGACGACGAAGGAGCTCGTCGCAGTCTGACGCACTCCAGGTGCGCCGACATCGCCGGAATTGCGATCCGGCGGAACACGCCCGAAGCCATCACCACAGGAGAAGATCCCCACGTGGCCACCACGAACGACCTGAAGAACGGAATGGTGCTCAGCATCGACGGCCAGCTCTGGTCCGTCGTGAACTTCCAGCACGTCAAGCCCGGCAAGGGCGGGGCCTTCGTGCGCACCACGCTGAAGAACGTGCTGACCGGCAGGTCCCTGGACAAGACCTTCAACGCCGGCGTGAAGGTGGAAACCGCGAACGTCGACCGCCGCGAGATGACCTATCTCTACAACGACGGCGCCGACTACGTGTTCATGGACCCGGACACCTACGACCAGGTCAACGTTTCGTCCGACGTGGTCGGCGACGCGGCGAACTACATGCTGGAGAACAGTCAGGTGGTCATCGCCCGCCACGACGACAACCCGCTGTACGTCGAGCTGCCCGCCTCGGTCGAGCTGGTCGTCCAGCACACCGACCCGGGCCTGCAGGGCGACCGCTCCACCGGTGGCACCAAGCCGGCCACCCTGGAGACCGGTGCCGAGATCCAGGTGCCGCTGTTCCTCAACACCGGTGACAAGGTGAAGGTCGACCCGCGCGACGGCCGGTACCTCAGCCGCGTCAACACCAAATGAGCGCCTGCCCGTCGGCCGCTGCGGCCGGGAAGATGGTGTGAGGTGGGTTCTCGGAGCAAGGCGCGCAAGCGCGCGGTGGACTTCCTCTACGAAGCCGATCAGCGCGGAGTCGACGCGGTGACGCTGCTGTCCGACCGGGTCGGATCGCCGGAGGTCCCGCCGGTCGCCGACTACACGGTCACCTTGGTGGAAGGCGTCACCGAAAACCGCGAGCGGATCGACGAGCTGCTCACCCAGCACGCCGAGGGCTGGTCCCTGGACCGGATGCCCGCGGTGGACCGCTCGGTGCTGCGGCTGGGCCTCTTCGAACTGCTGTGGCGGAGCGACGACGTTCCCCCGGCGGTGGCGATCGACGAAGCGGTGGAGCTGGTCAAGGCCCTGTCCACCGACGACTCGCCCCGGTTCGTCAACGGTGTCCTGGGCCGCATCGCGGGCATCAGCAACAAGCTGCGCAAGACCGTCTGAGCAGCGACTGACGCAAGTTCCATTGAAATTGGACGTCCAATTTCAATGGAACTTGCGTACAGGCACAACGAAACGAGGGGCACCTCCGGACCGAACGAATCGGTCCAGAGGTGCCCCTCGTGCATGTGATTCACACGATCGATACATGAGTGAAGGGCACCTTCCACCGACCAAGTCGACGGCAGGTGCCCTTCACTTGTTCCGTTCCCCCGTAAGGGTGAGGCGGTGAAGGGCACCTCTTGGCAGGGGCCCTTTACCGCGGTTCGCCGCTAACGGACGGAAGAAGGGCGCCTTCCGACGGGGTCGGGACGCCCTTCTGGTTATGCGGAAGTTCTCACTCCTCGCGGGCCGGGCGGGCCTCCGGGGGAAGCACGCCCCAATCGATGAGCTGCTCGGTGAGCTCACCTGGCGTCATGTCGTAGATGATGGCCAGGGATCGCAGGTCCTCGGTGCGAATGGACAGCACCTTGCCGTTGTAGTCACCGCGCTGGCTCTGGATGGTGGCCGCGTAGCGGGCCAGCGGGCCCACCTTCTCTGCGGGTAGCTGCTGCAGCCGTTCCAGGTTGATCACGACTTTGGTGGCGGGCTCGGCGCCGGACGGCACCCGACCCTCCGGAAGCAGTTCTGCGACCGGAACCCCGTAGAAGTCGGCCAGTTCGGCCAGCTTCTGCACGGTCACCGCACGGTCGCCGCGCTCATAGGACCCGACGACCACGGCCTTCCACCGCCCGCCAGACTTCTGCTCGACGCCGTGCAGCGACAAACCCTGCTGCTGGCGGATAGCGCGGAGCTTGCTGCCCAGCGCCTTGGCGTAGTCGCCCATGTGGCGTTTCTCCGTTCGTTCGCCCCGTCAGCCGATAGTGCCGACCGGGGAGCAAAGCTCAGATCGATACGGAGAGTAATGTTCGCTCGCCAGCGTCACCAGGTCAAGTTGGTCTTTGTTGGCATTGGGGCGAGTCCTGCCACACCACCCGGACGATTGACCGCTCAACCTTGATAGCGTACGAGTAAGCCCAGCGGTTCACCCGAGTTCGCGCGACGGTGACTGCGGGGCAGGTCACACACCATCCTTTAAGGATCCGTCCAGAGAGGCGGAGAAGGAGGTCGCACCGTGGCGTCACGCCCACCGGCGGACGCGACGGACCCGGTCGGGCAGCGGGAGCTGCTTTCGACCGGTGACGTTGCGCGCACGATTGCCCGGATCGCTCACCAGGTCATCGAGAAGACCGCGCTGGACACCGGCAGCAGCGATGTCGTGCTGCTGGGGATCCCGACCAGGGGGACTTCGCTGGCGCGGCGGCTGGCCGCGAAGATCAGCGAGTTCAGCGGGGTGACCGTTCCCACCGGAACCCTGGACATCACGCTCTACCGGGACGACTTGCGCAAGCGCCCGAACCGCCCGCTGGAGCCCACCAATCTGCCCGCTGATGGCATCGACGGCGCGCTGGTCGTCCTCGTCGACGACGTACTGTTCTCCGGCCGCACCGTGCGAGCCGCGCTCGACGCCCTGCGCGACCAGGGCCGTCCCCGTGCCGTGCAGTTGGCCGTGCTGGTCGACCGCGGCCACCGCGAACTGCCCATCCGCGCCGACTACGTCGGCAAGAACATCCCCACCTCGCGCTCCGAGGGCGTCGCCGTGCACCTGGCGGAGACCGACGGCTCGGACTGCGTGGTGCTTCGGCGCGATGAGGAGAACGAGTGATGCGCCACCTGCTGTCCACCGAGGGCTTGGACGCGGCGACCGCGACCAGCGTCCTCGACACCGCCGACACGCTCAAGCGGACGCTGTTGGGGCGCGAGGTGAAGAAGCTGCCGACGTTGCGCGGGCGCACGGTGGTGTCTCTGTTCTACGAGAACTCCACACGCACCCGGGTTTCCTTCGAGGTCGCCGGCAAGTGGATGAGCGCCGACGTGATCAACGTCTCGGCCAGCAGCTCGTCGGTCAACAAGGGCGAGTCGCTGCGCGACACCGCGCTGACGCTGGCCGCCGCGGGCGCTGACTGCGTGATCATGCGGCACCCGGCCTCCGGTGCGGCGCACCGGCTGGCGGGCTGGCTCGACGAGGTCGGCACGCAGGTCGTCAACGCCGGCGATGGCATGCACGAGCACCCGACGCAGGCGCTGCTGGACGCCGCGACGCTGCGCGAGCGGCTGGGCGAGCTCAACGGCCGCCGCATCGCGATCGTCGGCGACCTGCTGCACAGCCGGGTCGCACGCTCCAACGTGCACCTGCTGCGCACCCTGGGCGCCGAGGTGGTGCTGGTCGCGCCGCCGACGCTGGTGCCCGCCGGTGTCGAGCACTGGGGCGCGGAGGTGCACCACGAGCTCGACCCGGAGCTGCCGAAGCTGGACGCGGTGATGATGCTGCGCGTCCAGGCCGAGCGGATGCACGGCGGGTTCTTCCCGTCGGCGCGCGAGTACTCCATCGCGTACGGGCTCAACCAGGCGCGGATGGACAAGCTGCCGGAGCACGCGGTCGTGCTGCACCCCGGTCCGATGCTGCGCGGCATGGAGATCGCTCCGGCCGTCGCCGATTCCCCGCGCGCTGCCATCACCCAGCAGGTCAGCAATGGCGTGCACGTGCGCATGGCGGTGCTCTACCACCTGCTGGCCGGAGAGGAGATCGGCGCATGAGCCGGTTGTTGTTGAAGGACGTCCGCCCCTACGGCGAGGGCGAACCGGTGGACGTGCTGGTCGACGGCGAGGTCATCGCCGAGATCGGCGCGAACCTGGAGGTCGACGCCGACGAGATCGTGCAGGCCGGTGGTGCGGTACTGCTGCCGGGCTTCGTTGACCTGCACACCCACCTGCGGGAGCCGGGCCGCGAGGACGCCGAGACCGTCGAGACCGGTTCGAGCGCTGCGGCGCTGGGCGGCTACACCGCGGTCTTCGCGATGGCCAACACCGATCCGGTCGCCGACAACGCGGTGATCGTCGAGCACGTGTGGCGGCGCGGTCGGGAGGTCGGCCTGGTCGACGTGCACCCGGTGGGTGCGGTGACGGTCGGGCTCAAGGGCGAGAAGCTCGCCGAGCTGGGCACCATGCGGCGTTCGGTCGCCGAGGTCCGGGTCTTCTCCGACGACGGCCACTGCGTGCACGACCCGCTGATCATGCGGCGCGCGCTGGAGTACACGAAGTCCTTCGGCGGTGTCGTCGCGCAGCACGCCGAGGAGCCGCGCCTGACTGCGGGTGCGCAGGCGCACGAGGGCGCGAACGCCGCGCGGCTGGGTCTGGCCGGCTGGCCCGCCCCGGCCGAGGAAGCGATCGTCGCGCGGGACTGCCTGCTCGCCGGGCACACCGGCGGCACGCTGCACGTCTGCCACGTCTCCACCTCGGGCACCGCGGACATCCTGCGCTGGTGGAAGACCCGCGAGACCGCCGGCCAGGTGTCGGCCGAGGTCACGCCACACCACCTGCTGCTGACCGACGACCGGCTCGAGACCTACGACCCGGTCAACAAGGTCAACCCGCCGCTGCGCACCGACGCCGATGTGCTGGCGCTGCGCCAGGCCCTGGCCGACGGCACCGTGGACTGCGTGGCCACCGACCACGCCCCGCACGCCGCGCAGGACAAGGACTGCGAGTGGTCCGCCGCCAAGCCCGGCATGCTCGGCCTGCAGACCGCGCTCGGCATCGTCGTGCAGACGATGGTGCGCTCGGGGCTGCTGGACTGGCGCGGGGTCGCGCGGGTGATGAGCGAGCGGCCCGCCGAGATCGGTGGACTGGCCGATCAGGGTCGTCCGGTCGAGGTTGGTGAGCCGGCCAACCTGGTGCTGGTCGACCCCGATGCCGAGTGGACCGTGCACGGTGCGGAACTGGCCAGCCTCGGGGAGAACTCGCCGTTCGACGGCATGCAGCTGCCCAGCCGGGTGGTCGCGACGATGCTGCGCGGACGGCTCACCGCGCACGAGGGCAAGGTGAGGCGCTGATGGAACGCTTCCTCTGGGTGCTCGGTATTGCCGTGATGATCGGCCTGGTGTTCTTCGGGATGTGGCGCGGCTGGCGCGGCCGGGCCCGCCGCCAGGCCGCTGAGCTGCCGGACTTCCCGACGCCGCCGAGCGAACCGGGCGAGGAGCTGCGGCCCGCCGCCACCGGCATGTACGTCGGCACCACGAAGGCCACCGACTGGCAGGACCGGATCGCGGTCGGCGACATCGGCCACCGCGCGAACGGCGCCGCGCACCTCCACGCCGCGGGTCTGCTGCTGAGCCGCGAAGGCGCCAGCGACCTGTGGATCCCGGCGGACTCCGTGGTGGACTGCCGCCTGGACCACAAGCTGGCCAACAAGGTGGTGCCCGGCGCGGGCCTGATCGTGGTGACCTGGCGCCTCGGCGAGGTGCTGCTGGACACCGGCTTCCGCGGTGACGACAAGGACGCGCAGACCGACTGGGTCGAGGCGATCCGCGGCCTGGCGCCCGCCGACGAGGAGCCCCGCGACGAGACGACCGGATCGGGCGCGAAATGACCGCGACCGACGTCAGGCGAGCGGCGGTTTCGCCGCACCACAACCCACGCAGGATCATCCGCGACTTCTCCGAGTCGTGGCAGGAGGAAAAATGAGCGACCACGTCCCGGCCGCGCTGGTGCTGGAGGACGGCCGGATCTTCCGCGGGGAGGCCTACGGCAAGGTGGGCCGCACCCTCGGTGAGGTCGTGTTCACCACCGGCATGACCGGCTACCAGGAGACCCTGACCGACCCCTCGTACCACCGGCAGATCGTGGTGCAGACCGCGCCGCAGATCGGCAACACCGGGTGGAACGACGAGGACGACGAGTCCGCGCAGATCTGGGTCGCCGGTTACGCCGTGCGCGACCCCGCGCGGCGGCCGTCGAACTGGCGCTCGCGCCGCTCCCTGGACGAGGAGCTGGAGCGCCAGGACATCGTCGGCATCGCCGGCATCGACACCCGCACCCTGACCCGGCACGTCCGCGAGTTGGGCGCGATGCGCGGCGGCATCTTCTCCGGCTCCGAGCTGGGCACCGACGACGAGATGATCGCCGCGGTCAAGGCCAGCGCCGAGATGGTCGGCGCTTCGCTGGCCGGTGACGTCACCACCGCCGAGCCGTACGTCGTGCCGGCGATCGGCGACAAGCGGTTCACGGTGGCCGCGCTGGACCTGGGCATCAAGTCCAACACCCCGCGGATGATGGCCGAGCGCGGCATCGAGGTGCACGTGCTGCCGCTGACGTCCACTTTGGACGAGGTGCTGTCGGTCAGCCCGGACGGACTGTTCCTGTCCAACGGCCCGGGCGACCCGGCCACCACCGACGCGCAGGTCGAGCTGACCCGCCAGGCGCTGGACCGCAAGCTGCCGCTGTTCGGCATCTGCTTCGGCAACCAGATCCTCGGTCGCGCGCTGGGCCGCGGCACCTACAAGCTGCAGTACGGCCACCGGGGCATCAACATCCCGGTCATCGACGCGGAGACCGGCAAGGTCGCGATCACCGCGCAGAACCACGGTTTCGCCGTCGAGGGCGAGCCGGGGGAGCGGTTCGACACCGACTTCGGCCGCGCGATGGTCAGCCACCACTGCGCCAACGACGGTGCGGTCGAGGGCCTGCGGCTGCTCGACGGCCCGGCGTTCAGCGTCCAGTACCACCCCGAAGCGGCGGCGGGCCCGCACGACGCCGCGCCGCTGTTCGACAAGTTCGTTGATCTGATGACGGAGACTCGCTGATGCCCAAGAGGACCGACATTAAGCACGTGCTCGTCATCGGTTCCGGGCCGATCGTGATCGGCCAGGCGTGCGAGTTCGACTACTCCGGTACCCAGGCCTGCCGGGTGCTGCGCGAGGAGGGCATCCGCGTTTCGCTGGTGAACTCCAACCCGGCGACGATCATGACCGACCCGGAGTTCGCCGACGCGACCTACATCGAGCCGATCACCCCGGAGTTCGTGGAGAAGGTGATCGCCGCCGAGCGGCCGGACGCGATCCTGGCCACGCTGGGCGGGCAGACTGCGCTGAACACCGCGATGGCCCTGGACGAGCTCGGCGTGCTGGAGAAGTACGGAGTGGAGCTGATCGGCGCGGACATCGAGGCGATCCAGCGCGGTGAGGACCGGCAGCGGTTCAAGGACATCGTGCGCACGATCGGCGGCGAGGTTCCCGAGTCCGCGGTGTGCAACTCGATGGAGGACGTGCGGGCGTTCGTCGCCGAGCGCGGCCTGCCGGTGGTCATCCGGCCCAGCTTCACCATGGGCGGCCTGGGTTCGGGCATGGCGCACACCGAGGAGGAGCTGGAGCGGATGGCCTCCCTCGGGCTGTCCGAGTCGCCGGTGCACGAGGTGCTGATCGAGGAGAGCGTCCTCGGTTGGAAGGAGTACGAGCTCGAGCTGATGCGCGACCACGCGGACAACGTGGTTGTCATCTGCTCGATCGAGAACATCGACGCGATGGGCGTGCACACCGGTGACTCGGTCACGGTGGCGCCGTCGATGACGCTGACCGACCGCGAGTACCAGCACATGCGCGACGTGGGCATCGCGGTGCTGCGCGAGGTCGGGGTCGACACCGGTGGCTGCAACATCCAGTTCGCCATCCACCCGGAGACCGGCCGGATGGTCGTCATCGAGATGAATCCGCGGGTGTCGCGGTCCTCGGCGCTGGCGTCGAAGGCGACCGGTTTCCCGATCGCCAAGATCGCCGCGAAGCTGGCGGTGGGCTACACGCTCGACGAGATCCGCAACGACATCACCGGCGAGACCCCGGCGAGCTTCGAGCCGACGCTGGACTACGTCGTGGTGAAGGTGCCGCGGTTCGCCTTCGAGAAGTTCCCGGGTGCAGACCAGGAACTGACCACCACCATGAAGAGCGTCGGCGAGGCGATGGCCGTGGGCCGCAGCTTCTCCGAAGCGCTGGGCAAGGCCCTGCGTGCCATGGAGACCAAGGCGGTCGGGTTCTGGACCAAGGCCGACCCCGCGGACGCAACCCTCGAGTCCACTGTGGAGCAACTGCGCATCCCGCACGACGGCCGCCTCTACACGGTCGAGCGTGCGCTGCGACTGGGCGCTTCGGTGGAGCAGGTGTGCGAGGCCTCGGGCATCGACCCGTGGTTCGTCGACCAGATCCTGGCGTGGGTCGAGCTGCGCGCCGAGCTGGTCAAGGCCCCGGTGCTGGACGCGGCGCTGCTGCGCCGGGCCAAGCGCGCCGGGCTGTCGGACGCCCAGATCGCTGCGCTGCGGCCGGAACTGGCCGGTGAGGACGGGGTTCGCGCGCTGCGGCACCGGCTGGGCGTGCGACCGGTGTACAAGACGGTGGACACCTGCGCGGCCGAGTTCGCCGCCCGGACGCCGTACCACTACTCGGCCTACGAGTCCGACCCGGCGGCCGAGTCGGAGGTCGCCGAGCAGCGCGAGAAGCCGAAGGTGATCATCCTCGGCTCGGGTCCGAACCGCATCGGCCAGGGCATCGAGTTCGACTACTCCTGCGTGCATGCCGCGATGGCGCTGCGGGAGGCCGGGTACGAGACCGTGATGGTCAACTGCAACCCGGAGACCGTCTCCACCGACTACGACACCTCGGACCGGCTGTACTTCGAGCCGCTGACCTTCGAGGACGTCCTGGAGGTCGTGCACTCCGAGCAGCAGTCCGGCACCGTGGCGGGCGTGATCGTGCAGCTCGGCGGGCAGACCCCGCTGGGCCTGGCGAAGCGGCTGGCTGAGGCCGGGGTGCCGATCGTGGGCACGCCGCCGGAGGCGATTCACCTCGCCGAGGACCGCGGCGCGTTCGGCGACGTGCTGGCCGGGGCGGGCCTGCCCGCGCCGCGCTACGGCACCGCGACGTCGTTCCAGGGGGCCAAGCGGATCGCCGACGAGATCGGCTACCCGGTGCTGGTGCGACCGTCCTATGTGCTCGGTGGTCGAGGCATGGAGATCGTCTACGACGAGGCGTCGCTGGAGAACTACATCGCCCGCGCCACCGAGGTCACCCCGGAACACCCGGTGCTGGTGGACAACTTCCTCGACGACGCCATCGAGATCGACGTGGACGCGCTGTGCGACGGCACCGACGTCTACCTCGGCGGCGTGATGGAGCACATCGAGGAGGCCGGCATCCACTCCGGCGACTCGGCGTGCGCCCTGCCCCCAATCACGTTGGGGCGTCAGGACATCGAGATGGTGCGACAGTCCACTGAGGCCATTGCGCGCGGCATCGGTGTGCACGGCCTGCTGAACGTGCAGTACGCGCTCAAGGACGACGTGCTCTACGTCCTTGAGGCCAACCCGCGCGCCTCGCGGACCGTGCCGTTCGTGTCGAAGGCGACGGCTGCACCGCTGGCCAAGGCCGCCGCGCGGATCATGCTCGGCGCCAAGATCGCGGACCTGCGCGCGGAGGGCCTGCTCCCCGCCGAGGGTGACGGCGCGGAACTGCCGATCGACGCGCCGGTGGCGGTCAAGGAAGCCGTGCTGCCGTTCCACCGGTTCCGCACCCGCGAGGGCGTCGGCGTGGACTCGTTGCTCGGGCCGGAGATGAAGTCGACCGGCGAGGTCATGGGCATCGACGTCTCGTTCGGGACGGCCTTCGCCAAGTCCCAGGCCGGTGCCTACGGTTCGCTGCCGACCTCCGGCAAGGTGTTCGTCTCGGTGGCCAACAAGGACAAGCGGTCCCTGGTGTTCCCGGTCAAGCGCCTGGCGGACCTGGGCTTCGAGATCCTGGCGACGACCGGCACTTCGGAGGTGCTGCGGCGCAACGGGATTCCGTCCACAGTGGTCCCGAAGCACACCGAGAAGTCGGACGCGGAGCGCGACATCGTCGAGCTGATCAAGGCCGGCGAGGTCGACATGGTGATCAACACCCCGTACGGCAACCCGGGCCCGCGCGTTGACGGCTACGAGATCCGCACCGCGGCGGTCTCCCGCGACATCCCGTGCATCACCACGGTGCAGGGCGCGGCAGCCGCGGTGCAGGGCATCGAAGCCGGTATCCAGGGCAACATCGGGGTCCGGCCGCTGCAGGCGCTGCAGGCGGCGCTGCGGCAGGACGGTGAACAGCGATGACCGGCCAGCTGCGGGCGAGCTTCGGCCGACGGCTGGCCGACTCGGTGCGGGCGCGCGGTCCGCTGTGCGTGGGCATCGACCCGCACCCGTCGCTGCTGATGGCCTGGGACCTCGACGAGTCGCCCCAGTCGCTGGAGCGGTTCGCGATGACCGCGGTGGAGGCGCTGGCCGGTGAGGTCGCGCTGCTCAAGCCGCAGTCGGCGTTCTTCGAGGTCTACGGTTCGGCCGGGATCGCTGTGCTGGAGAAGGTGATCCGCGAGTCGCAGCAGGCCGGTGCGCTGGTGCTGCTGGACGTCAAGCGCGGTGACATCGGCTCCACCATGACGGCCTACTCGATGGCCTACCTGGACGAGCACTCCCCGCTGGCGGCGGACGCGATCACGGTCTCGCCGTACCTCGGCTACGGCTCGCTGGCCCCGGCCATCGGCCTGGCCGAGCAGACCGGTCGCGGCGTGTTCGTGCTGGCCCGCACCTCCAACCCGGAGGGCGCGGGACTCCAGCAGTCGATCCACGGCAGCGGCGACTCGGTCGCCCAGTACGTCGTGGACTCGGCGGCGGAGACCAACCGCGACGCGGACCCGATGGGCCACGTCGGGGTCGTCGCGGGCGCCACGATCCACCCCGGTGAGCTGGACTTCTCCCGGCTCAACGGCCCGATCCTGGCGCCCGGCCTGGGTGCCCAGGGCGCCACGGTGCAGACCCTGCGCGAGGTCTTCGGCGAGGCCCTGCCGAACGTCCTGCCGGCGACGTCCCGCGACGTCCTCCGCCACGGCCCGACGGTCGACTCCCTGCGCACGGCGGCCCACCGGGTCCGCGACGACGTAGCCGACCTCTTCCGAGGCTGATCCACCCGGGTGAAGGGCACCTTTGACCGACTTACTCCGGATCCACCGGTGTTGTGTTGGGGTTTGTGCCGGTGGGGGTCGTGTCGTGGTGGGGCAGATGCCCTCTGGCCTGGGATGATTGTTCTTGCGACAGAAACAATGGTCCCGAGGTGGGAGGGCATCTGCTGGATGCAAGCATCGCATAGTGCTGGCGCGGTGTCGGTGAGGTTCGATGATCTTTCAGCGCCTGCTCACCGACGGCTGGTGCGCTCCCGGCGAGCAGCTCATCTTCCTCGTGGGTGGCGAGCACAAGCCGGGCTGGTTCGGCGCGACGCTCGGGAACACCCGGCAGGTTCCGTACCTTCCGCAGCAGGACGACGGTCTGCAGCCGCCGTGGCCGTTGGTGAACCCCCGCCTTTCGGCGGGTGAGCTCATGGCGGACGAATGGGTGCACGACCCGGCCGTTTGGGGCTGGTTCCACACCGACAGCCCGATGCGGGCAGCCGCGCAATGCGGCGACGCGCTGAGCCGCGGGAAGCACTTCTCCTGGCTGGCCTGCAGCAACCGCCGGCTGGCGGTGGTCGTGGAGTCGGATGCGCGCGTCGAGGCCGTTCAGAAGGCCGCCGAACAGCAGAAACCGGCGGTGGAATCTTCCGGGATGCTGGGCGGCTTGTTCGGCAAGGCCAAGGCGTCGAAGGACAGCGGCCAGCGGCAGCCGCCCGCCCCGGCCGGCCCGATCGAAACCTGGTGGGAAATACCGATCGGGCAAGTCGGCCGATTCACCTCGGCTGAGCGTGGCAGGGGGATCGAACCCGTGGAGTTCTTCGCGATCCAGTTCGGGGACAACTCGACCCTGGAGTTCCGCCTGATCAACGCCCCGGATCTGGTCGAAACCGTCTACCTGAACCTCCGTTGACGCCGAGCTGAGGACGCCCCGGAGGACTCACGGTGTTTCGGTCGGCACCGGATCGGCCACTGTGGACAGTGCTTCGCCGAGTTCGGCGAGCGTCGGGCGCTGTTGCGGATCTTGGCGCAGGCACTCGTCGATCGCGGTCGCCATCGCGCGGGGCAGCCGTCGGTGGGTTCGGATCGGGGGTGCCGGGTGGGTGAGCTGCGGGCACCGCTTCGCAAATGACGACCACGACTCGAAGTACCCCGCGGTGCTGAAGGCTCCGGAATCGAACGGATGGGATCCGGCTGCCGCCCCGTAGAGGACCAGGCCGACTCCCCAGACGTCGGTTTCCGGACCCAGCGTTCCGCCGCGGATCTGCTCGGGTGCCATAGCGCATGGCGTTCCGGCTCTGGTGCTGCTGGGACCGGGCTTGCGCGAGAGGTTGAGATCGATGACGCGCGCCCGGCCGGCGTCCGCGATGATGTTGCCCGGGTTCAGGTCGAGGTGCAGGTAACCGCGGTCGTGCATGTACAGCATCGCGGAGCACAGGTGCAGGCCCAGGTGGGCCAGTTCGCGGGCGGTGAGCCGACGGCTCCGCGTGTCGAGCAGGCCCGAAAGCGTCATCCCGGGCAGGGTTTCCATCACCAGCACCGGACCGTGCTCCCCGGCGACGACGTCGTACGCCCGGACGATGTGCGGGTGGGAGAACGACAGCAGCAGGCGGCCCTCGAACTCCAAGCTGTTCCGGACGCCCTCGTGATGGGCCCGGTCCGGGCGCACGGTTTTGATGAAGCACCGGCAGTACCGCTCCTCGCTCCACGCGTCGTACGTGTCGAGTTCCCGTCCCCGGCGCATGTGCTGGATGACCCGGTAACCTGGTGCGATTTCGTGGCCCGGCGGATGCGGTTCCGGTGCGGAATCCGTCGGCGCGGGCGCGGCCACGGGCGCGGTGCTGAGTGCGGTCATGCTGTCTCCCGTTCGGTAACTGGAGTGGTGTGATTGCGTTCGTGCAGCCGGTAGAGCTCGGCGTAGCCGCCGTTGCGGTCCACCAGCTCGGAGTGCGTGCCGGCTTCGGCGATCCGGCCTTGATCGAGCAGCAGGATCTGGTCCGCGTCCCGGACGGTGATCAGGTTGTGGGACACGACGATCGTGGTGCGGCCCGCCATCAGCCGGCGCAGCGGCGCGAGCACGCGTTCGGTCGCAGCCGCGTCGAGGCCGACCGTCGGTTCGTCGAGCAGCAGGATCGGGGCGTCGCGGATCATCGCGCGGGCAATGGCGATCCGCTGCCGCTGCCCGCCGGAGAGCAGCCGCCCGTGGGGGCCGACCCTGGTCTCGTAACCGTCGGGCAGCGCGGTGATGAAATCGTGCGCGTCGGCGTCGCGGGCCGCGCGCACGATCTCGTCGTCGGTGGCGTCCGGCTTCCCCCAGAGGATGTTGTTCCGGACGCTCGTGTCGAGCGCGAGGACGTCTTGGAGCACCACCGCGACGTTGTGGCGCACCGATTTCTGCTGCATCGAGCGGAGATCCGCGCCGTCGAGGGTGATCGCGCCGGAGTCCGGGTCGTAGAAGCGCAGCAGGAGCTTTCCGGCCGTGGACTTGCCCGATCCGCTGCCTCCGACCAGGGCGATCGTCTGACCGGGCGCGGCGGTGAAGCTGATGCCGTGCACCGCGTCGCGCTCCGCGTTCGGGTACCGGAAGGTGACGTCGTCGAAGGTGACCACGCCGCGAGCGCGGTTCAGCTGGCGCGGCCGGACGGGGTCGCGCACGGTCGGCTGCTGGTCGAGCAGCTCGATGACGCGTTCGGCGCTCGCAGCGGCCGCGAAGATGGTGTTGCTGAGCTGGCCGAATCCGCGCACCGGTCCGTAGAGCTGGCTGAGGAAGCCGAGGAACACCAGCAGGCCGCCCAGGGAGATCGAGTTCTGGATCAGCTGCCAGGTGCCCAGCCCCACGATGATCAGCACGCCGCCCAGCTCCAGCAGTTGGACCAGTGGCGAGAACAGCGCACGAAGTCTGGTGGCGACCAGTTCCGCGGCGAAGCTGCCGAGGTTCTCGCGGTGCAAGCGGTCGGTTTCGGAGTTCTCCCGCCCGTACGCCTTCACCAGCGCGGCGTTGTTCAGGCTCTCTTCCGCGACTGAGCTGATCGACCCGGTGCGCTGCCGCTTTTCGCGCGACGCCGCTTTGATCCGGCGCGAGAAGTACCGCGCGGCCAGCCAGAACGCCGGAATGGTCACCAGGGACACGACGGCCAGCTGCCAGCTCAGCACGAACAGCGCCCCGGTGAACAGCACGATCTTGAACGCGTAGGACAGCGTCTGGGTGAGCCCGGACAGCACCAGGTTCTCGATCGCGGCGAGGTCGCCGGTGATCCGGGACAGGGTGTCGCCGACCTTTCGTCGTTCCAGGAATTCCACGGAGAGCTCGTGGAGGTGCCGGAACAGGTCGGTGCGCAGATCCAGCAGGAACCGCTCGGCCAACCAGGTGGACAGGTACCGGTCGCTGAACGAGACGAGCCCCGAGAACAGCGTGACGCCGACGTAGGCGGCAGCGAGCCCGATGAAGACGCTGAAATCGCGCGGAACCAGGACCTTGTCGACGAGGATCTTGAAGAACCAGATCGTGACGGTGTCCAGGATCGGCGCGATCAGGATCAGCGCCACCACCACCCACAGCCATCCGCGGTAGGGGCGCACGTACGGCCAGAAGCGGCGGAAGATCTCGCGGACGCTGACCGGAGGCGCCGCTTCCGGCGCTTCTCCGGGGTCGCTCGTGCCGACCCCGAACAGGTAGCGGATTCTGGAGAAGAAGTTGATGTTAGTCATAGCTCTGGGCATTCAGCGGCGGCAGCTGTCGCGAGATGCGGCAGCTGCCGCCGCCGAACGATCTAGTTGTTACCAGAACCCGTTACAGCCGCTGAAGAACCGGCGACTGCAGAAGCGCTTGCTGAAGCAACGGCCGCTGAAGCCGCCGAACCCACCCCAAGCCGGTGCAAGTCCTGTGAAAACCATGCCATCTCCTCGTGTGTCGTGATTTCTCATCGTGAAGGGCCCAACCCCCCGGATAACGCTTGTCGGACAAGAGTTTTGGACCCGTATCTGGGCTTTCCGGTACACAGGGTGGCCAAACGCCCAGCCGTCAGATTTTTTCGCTGCGACACCGGATGATGTCGATTCCTGCCGGATCCGAATCAGCGGTTGTGCCAGGCTGCGGCAGCGCGCCCCAGTCGATCGACGCGCAGATGCGCGAGCAGCTGCTCGCGCACGTGGACGCGGTGAAGTCCGCGGCGCAGAACAAGGACCGACCCGCTGCGGAGACGGCGCTTCGGTGCTGATCCGCATGGAGAACAAGGTTGCGGCGGAGTCCGTGGTGGCGGCGGGCAACGCGATCTTCAACCGCCGAGGAATCGGCCGACTGGGGGAGCAGGCCTACCGCATTTGCCTGGTATCCAGACCCGCGCCCACCACGGCCGTCAACCTGCTCACGCAGTAGGCGCTGTCACCTGGTCGTCTCGCAGGCCCGTAGGCCGGTTCGGCTAATGTCGGTTCCGGGAGCGCAAGGGACCGGAGGGGCTGATGGGTGAGGCACCTCTGCTGGGTGGGCGGTACCGGCTCGGTGCCCGCATCGGCAGTGGCGGGATGGCCGACGTGCACCGGGCGATGGACACCCGGTTGCAGCGGGTCGTGGCCGCGAAGGTGTTCCGCTCCGGTGCTGACGCCGCAGGTCGGGAGCGTTTCGCCGAGGAGGCGCGGACTCTCGCCGGGCTCAGCCACCCGGGCCTGGTCACGGTGCACGACTTCAGCTCCGACCCCGACGAGCTCTTCCTGATCATGGAACTGGTCGAGGGCCGCACCCTCGCCGACGAGATCCGCACCGCTGCGCTCCCGCCGCAGCGCGTCGCCGAGATCGGCTCCCGGCTGGCCGACGTGCTCGCCCACGTGCACGGCAACGGCATCCTGCACCGCGACGTCAAACCCTCCAACGTGCTGATCGTCGGCGACGACAGCGTCTACCTGGCCGACTTCGGCATCTCGCGGCTGGCCGCCGCGGCCGGGCGCATCACCGGCTCCGGCGTGCTCATCGGCACCGCCACCTACATGTCCCCGGAGCAGGTCAGCGGCGACGAGGTCGGTTTCCCCGCGGACGTCTACGCGCTGGGCCTGGTGCTGCTGGAGAGCGCGACCGGCAAGGTCGAATACCCCGGTTCTGGTGCGGAGAGCGCGGTGGCGCGGCTGGTCCGGGCCCCGGAGGTCCCGCTGGAGCTGCCCAGCGGCCTGCACCGTGCCCTGTTGGCGATGACCGCGACCGATCCGGCCAAGCGTCCGAGCGCAGGGGAGTGCGCGGACCTGCTGGCGGGGCGGTCGGCCGAGGTCATCCCGCGCGTCCAAGCCGAGGTGCCGCAGACCGAGGTGCCGCAGACCGAGGCGCCGCAGACCGAGGTGCTGCCGAAGCCGCGCCGAAACCTGAAGCCATGGCTGATCAGCGGCGCCGGATTCTTGGTGCTGCTGGCGGCGTTGATCGTGTACCTCGCCCTGCCCCCAGCCCCGGATCCGCCAGCCCTGCCGCCGGTGTCCGGCCCGCCCGGCGTGGAGCGGCTGCCGGAAGACCTCGCGAACCTGGAGGGACTGATCCGGGAATGAAACGGCTTCTGCTGCCAGTCTTGCTGCTGGCGCTCACCGGTTGCAGCAGTGCGCCTGAGGGGATGGGCGCGCAGATCCGCGAGCAGCTGCTCGGACGCGTCGACGACGTGAAAACCGCTGCGGAGAGCCAAGATCGGTCTGCCGCGGAGGCGGCGCTCGGCGAGTTGCACCGGGCGATCGCCGAAGCCCAGGCGCGCGGCGAACTCGCCACGGAAGCCGCCCGCACGCTGCTCGCCGCGACCGAGCGGGTCGCCGAGGACGTCCGCACCATGCCGCTGCCGGAACCGCCGGCTCCCGTCACCGTGACGGTGACCCCGGATCCGCCGGTCGTCCCCGAGCCGCCGGTGGTGGAGGAGGACCGCGTCGAGCAGCGCCAGGAGCGGTTCGATGAGCGGGCCAGGAAGCTGCAGGAACTCCGCCAGTACTGGAAGGAGAACCGCAAGGAGTGGCAGAAGGTCCAGGAGAACCGCGGCAACAACAACGGCAACGAGGACAACTGAACGGGAACGTTCCCGGTCGGTCAACAACGCAACGGGCTGCACCCTGGTGCTGGACGCAGCGGACACCGGCTCCCTCCGGGTAACGGCCCTGGTCCGCCACGGAGCCCCGATCGAAGTCGGCAGCAGCTGCGACGCAGCAACCAAAGTCGCAGAAGAAGCCCTGAAAACCCTTCCTTCGGCGTAAGTACTTCAGCGTACGTCGGGAGCCCAGGACAGGGCCCACGGCGTGGTGTCGGCCAGGGGATCAGCGGGGAGCTCAGGCGGGCGGACGTACTCGACGCGCGTCACGGCGTCGGGTTTCGGACCACCGTCGCTCGGGCGGAACGCCTGCCGGAACATGTATGCGGGCAGCAGGCTTTCCGGATCGAGGTAGTAGACGATGTCCGCACCTGCACTGGTGTTGTCCGCCGTCGGGAATGGGTGCTCCATCACGTTCGGGCCGACTTTCTGGAACGCCCAGATCAAATGCTGCATGTCCCAACGACGTCCCTCGTCGTCCGGCAGTGCCCGCGCGCGCACCGGTAGCCGGAGGTGGGTCGCCCCGTTGACCTCGACCAGGCTTGGCCTTTCGGCGACGAGGAAGCGCCAGGACTCCTTGTTCAGCTGGCTGATCATCGCAGCGGCCTGATCGGCGGTGAGCCCTGCAGGGATGATCCCGTCACCCAGGAACGGTCGGTATGGTCGGCACAGCGGACTGCTCCCCGGACTCCAGGTCTGCCGTGAAGGGCTGTAGTCGTGCTCAACGCCATCGATGCACTTGCCCCACAACGTGCTCCTCCCTCGCCAGTGCTCGATGGAGGCGCCGACGTAGCGCCGGGTGCGGAAGTCGTAGATCTCGTCTTGCACCTTGACCATGCGTCGTTGGGCAGCCAGGTCCGGAGAGTCGAAATATTCTCGCCTGGTGTGCAGGACCGGCTGTTGGGCTTGCCGGTGGAACATCTCCCAGAACAAGGCGTTCGGATCGACCTGGTCGATGTTGGCCGGAGTGACCGATCCGTCGAAGGCAGGCCGAGTTTCGACGGGCCGCACACGGCTCGGCGTAGTTGGTGACGCGCAAGCGATAGCGGTCACCGCGAGCACGCAGGCGGCGAGCAGGATTCGTTTCATCTTTCAGCCGTCCTCGTTCATTCCTGGCCGCAGAGGGCTTCGACGACGTCGCGGGCGTCGGCGTTGAAGGCGAGGTCGAGGAAGTAGAGCTTGTCGGCGAGGTCGGTCAGCTGGGCGCGGCTCACCACGACCCCCGTGTCACCTTGTCTGATCGCGACCTCGTCGCGGACCAGCAGTGCGACGACGACTTCGTCCCGTCGTTCGTCGCCGGGAATGTGCCAGCGAGCGCACATGTTTCGTCCCTCCACATCGGATGTTCGCTTGCTAGAAGGACTATCCGGAGTTCCCGAGCGGGCACGCAACGATTCTTTCGGGTGACTGGGGTTACTTGACCAGCTGGCAACCAGTGATGGTGATCGGGGGGAGCTCAGATCGATTCCGAAACGGGGAGAACGCATGAACGGACGAGCAGGAGTCCCGGTCCGGGTGCGGAGGGTGTCAAGCGAACTGCGCGAGCTGAGACTCCGAAGCGGCCTAGCCGCAGAAGAAGTAGCCGGCGCACTCGGCTTTTCGATGAGCAAGCTCAGCCGGATCGAGAACGGCCAGCGCGGGTTGTACGCGGACGACGTGGCCGCGCTGCTCGGCCTGTATCGCGTACCGACTGAGCGCCGCGAAACGCTGCTGACGCTCGTACGCACAGCGTCCAGTCCGAACTGGTGGCAAGTCCAGGACGGCCGCTTGCCAGCGATGTGGGAGGACGTGATCCGCTTCGAGAAAGAGGCTGTAGCGCTCTACAACTACGAAACTATGCTCATCCCTGGCTTGTTGCAGACATCGGAGTACGCAACTGCAATCGTTCAGGGTACTGACCCGGACCTGAACCTCGCAGAGGTCGACACGCTGGTCACCGCTCGCATGGGTCGGCAGACGCTGTTGAACCGGCCGACAGCGCCCATGCTTGAAGTGCTCATCGAGCAGAGCATCCTGGAGCGCCCGGCTGGGGGTTCGGGAGTGATGTTCCGCCAACTCCGCCACTTGGTCAGCGCGACGAGTCAGGACAACGTGACGCTTCGCGTGCTGCCCGCCGAGCTCGGTGTACATCCAGGGATGGCAGGACCGTTCGTCATCCTCGACTTCGAGAAGCACCCCAGCCTGGTCTACCTCGAGAACCGGGGTAGCAGCGCATTTCTCGAAGAACCTGAGCACGTGGCTGCTGCGAAGGAAGCGCTTGAGGCCTTGCAGAACATGGCGCTGTCGGTCAAGGATTCAGTCGACCTCATCAACAGCATCGCCGATCGGTTGGTGTGAAGACCGGCAAGGAGCAGCGCAGTGACCTCACTGGATCTCTCGGCGCTTCGCTGGCGCAAGAGCAGTCGAAGCAGCAACTACGGCAACTGCGTCGAGGTCGCGTTCAGCGGATCAGCTGTCGCGGCGCGTGATTCCAAGGATCCTGATGGTGGCCAGCTGGTGTTAGGTGCGGCGACCTGGGCTTCCTTCCTTGAAGGCCTCCGGCTCGGACGGTTCGACGGGTAGGCGATCGATACGGGAAACGGCATCCGGGCGGTCCTGCCCGGATGCCGCTTTTTGTTGATTGATCAACCTTGAACGCTGGCAAGTGGGCCGGTCTACTTGCCAGCTTCGGCGGATATGAGTGCCCGTTTTCTCTGGCTGACCGGGGCTTCTGACGTGGTGTTTTCGACTTAGCGGAAGCAAGCTGGATGGTTGTATCCCATAGCTGACCTGCGTAGACTCCGAAACCCTTGCGTCGTCTACCGAGGTCAAAATCACTCGGATGTCGCAATGTTCTTTGGTCAACCCCACCTCGAAATGACTCTACGGGCGTTAAAGTTTGCCCCGGTGGCAACCTGAAGGCCGTCGCTGGACCCCGCGACGGCTGGCGAACGAGGGGAGTTCGACTGTGTCCGAGGGGGATGGCGGCACGTACCAGTCTGTCGACCAGCGCCAGGTCGACGCAATGCGGGCGATGCCCGGCCCGGCTGGGGCTCTCGGCGGCATGGTGAACATCATGACGCGGGCTGCGGACAATGCGGCGCTGGCTTCGGCGCAGGCTGCGGGCGGTTCGATGCTCGTCGACCCGGACCAGGTGGACAAGCTCGCCCAGTTCTTCAAGGGTGAGGCGGAGGAGCTTCGCGCACGTCAGTCGGAGAACTACGTGCTTGCTTCCGTGGAGCCGCCAGGTTCGGATCCTGTCAGCACTCAAGCTGCAGAAAAATACGGATCGGTTGCCTCCGGGAATCCGGAGGCGTATCTGGACAACTACCTGAAGCTTGCCGATCTGTTTGACGATGTTGCGTCGAGGCTCCAGAAGGGCGCGCAGCAGAACCGGATTGATGATCAGAATGCGGCCGATGGCATGCGGGGAGGAAATCTTGCGTAAGGGACTCGCGTTGGGCGCAGTTCTGGCGAGTTTGTTCTTGGCGGGTTGCGGAGGAGGCGCGGATGAGACGCGCCCCACCGAGGAGCAGACTGCGGCGCCTGAGACGTCAGCATCGTCTCAGTCTGGACGCACGTCTCCTGCGAAGTCGCTTGATCTGGCGGACCAGTGCGCGATCATCGCTGGCGATCAGGCCAAGCAGCTTGGTGCTGATCAGGAGCCACGTGCCGTTGAGTCCAACGGGATCCCTGGGTGTCGGTACAATATGGGTGCCTCCGGCGGAGGATTCATGGTCTTCGTCGGTGTCGACAAGTCTAAGACGATGCAGCAGTTTGCGGATGCTCGTAAGTCGAGCGTGGAGATGACTGACATCTCTGGTTACCCCACTGCGCAGCTCGGTACGAATAAGACGAACTGCACACTTTCTTTGGATGTTGCTGATAAGGGTTCGTTGTTCGTGAACGGGCTGGTCTCGTCTGGTGATCCAAACCCGTGCGAACTTTCCAAGCGGTTCGCTGAAGCCGCTCTGCAGAATCTTCCTGGTGCGTGAGGGGGCAGGGGATGACCGACGTCAGACATATCGAACCTTCTGATTTCGAAGGCGCGAGCCTCGAGGATATGCGCGGTTGGGTCGAGGGCGGTAACGCGAACGGCCTCTACGACACCTCGCAGGTTTGGCAAGGCGAAGACCGGTACCTCCGGGAGCTGAAGACTCGCATCGAGGACAAGCTGAAGGAAGCTGGGGCCTTCATGCAGTCCGAGTCTGGCGAGGCCATGCAGAATCAGGCCGTGCCCGTTGCTCTTTGGACTGAAGTGGCTGCTGACAACGCGCTTGCACAGTCGGAACTGATGTACCAGCAGGGCGAAGCCTTTGCGAAGGTGCAGTCTTCGATTCCGGGCAAGGGTGAAGAGCAGCAAGCCCCGGACAGCAACTGGTTCAAAGACCAGTGGGACAGCCTGGTGAACGGCCAGACCGATGCCGAGGCTGCCAAGGAGCACAACGAGAAGCTGAGGCAGGACGCCGTCCAAGCCTTTCAGGCCTACGACAACACATCACAGAGCACTGTCGCTGGGAATGCCCAGTTCACGCCGCCTCCTGACAACGGTATGAACGTCGCTGTTGCTGGTTCGCAGCACACCAATGTTGGTGGTGTGCCGCAGGTTTCCGGGAATCCGTCGGGGACGAACAGCCAGTGGGCTGGCGGCGGTGGCACTGGCGGTTACGGCGGTGGGTACAGCTCGACCGGTCCGGCCGGTTACGGCGGCACTGGTGGCACCGGTGGTCCTGGCTCTGGCGGTCCTGGTGGCGGCGGCTTCAACAGCACGAATCCGGTGTGGCAGCAGCCTGGTTCGGGCGGTCCCGGCCAGACCGGTGGGCCTGGTCAGTCGGGCGGTCCGGGTGGCGGGCGCGTGCCTTTTCCGGGCGTCGGTGGTCCCGGGATGATCGGCGGTCCTGGTGGCGGCGGAAGCGGCTCTGGCGCTGGTGGCCGGGGCACGGGTGCTGGCGGAGCCGGTGGCTCTGGCCGCGGTGGGCTCGGCGCAGGTGGCGCCAGTGGCCGTGGCGCCGGGTCTGGTCCTGGCGCTGGGGGTCGTGCCGGCATCGGTGGGCCTGGTGGCTCCGGAACTGGTTCCGGTTCCGGCTCCGGCTCTGGTTCCGGTGCTGCGGGTGGCCGCGGTGGTGTTGGCGGTGCCGGTGGTGCCGCTGGTGGGCGTCCGCAGGGCAAGCAGGGCGAGGAGGACCAGGAGCACGAGACTCCTGACTACCTCAAGGGTGACCACGGGTTCTTCGACGACGACCTGCCGAAGGTCGCGCCCCCGGTGTTCGGGGACTGGAACTCGCAGCAGTAAGTAGTCCGCAACGAAGCAGTCGATCGCGTGGGCGGCATCGCTCGGTGCCGCCCACGCAGCGGTCTGGGGAGAATTCCGTGAAGTTCGAACTGTCGAAGCAGGCCTTCCACGAGGCGTGGAAGCACTTCAACCTGGGGACCAAGCCGATCGTGCTCAACGTCCTGCCGGAGGGGATCCTGGAGTCCGAGCGCCGCGAAGTCGTGCGCCGGGCCTGGGACGAGCTGCACCGGCTCGGATTCGGCAACGAGATGCGCGAAGACGACATCTGCGGCGTTTTCCTGCCGCTGCAGCGCTACGAGCGAGCCTTCGACATCACCTTCGGCGAGCGCACCTCCGACGGCGAGCGCAAGACGACCGGAATGGTCGCCAACGTCCGCAACAACGCCACGCTCGCCGTCCTGAACGAGGAATCCGTTCGCTTGCAAGCACTTCCCGCGGACTCCATGGTCCGAGCCCTCCTCAGCGTCCTCCCGAACGACCTGAAAGCCGGACAGGGACGCGGAGTATCGCTGCGCAGCGCAGCGATGGCGGAAGCGGCCAAGAACGCAGGAAACTCCGACCGCGCGATGGCGGACGGCCTCGCCCGCCAAGGCGTCAAGCGAGACGACGCCCGCCAGCTCGTCGAGATGGCCGGCGGCGAGCGAACCGCGTGGGCCCAGTTCGGCGCATCGATGATCGACGGCCAGGGCAAGCGCCACCGAGCCCCGATGGTGACGAACTTCTTCGCCACCCCCAAGGGCTGGTACATGATTGAAACCAACAACCGAGGCGCGGAACCCTGGACCACGGTCGCCCCGATCGACAAACAACGAATGGCCTCCCGAGTCCAAGACCTCATGAAGACCCTCTAACCCCGGCCCGCCGAGGAGCTCCCAAATTTCCCTAAATTTGGGAGCCCTTCCATGCCTGCCTCAGCCCGACGACGAGCCCGTGTCCCGAGCCTCAGCCGTGCGGTCCCGGCTCTTGATGTTGGTGGGGCGGGAGTTTCGTGCGCCGGGTTTCGGGACCGGTGTCGCGGTGGTCGGGCGGTGGAGGCTGGATCGAGGCGGAACTTCCGCGTTGCGGAAACTTCGCGGAGGTTGCAGAGGCCTTGATCACTTTGCGGACGAGGGGCATTTCACCCCGGCTTGACCTGCGAGGACGGCACCGGCATGGCTCAACTGCCCGGAAATCGGACAGATTTGATGAATTTTGCCGAGATTAGTGCACTTCAGCGGCTTTGTTGGTAGTACTTGCAGCGGCGCCCTGCTCGTGCACGCCTCGTACGAGCAGGCCTGGTGGCGGGCCTAGCTGAATCAGGTTCACGAAAACCGGACCCAAGTGGAACCCGGTCGAGCCGACTCGGTACCGTTCGCCGCACCGATCAAGAGAAACCCCACATCACGGAGGACATGGTGGCCCTTCCCCAGCTGACCGAGGAGCAGCGGGCAGCAGCTCTGGAAAAGGCGGCTGCCGCCCGTCGCGCCCGAGCGGAGCTCAAGGAGCGCCTCAAGCGAGGCGGAACCACGCTGGCGGAGGTCCTGGACGCCGCCGACAACAACGAGGTCCTGGGCAAGATGAAGGTCTCCGCCCTGCTCGAGGCTCTTCCCGGCGTTGGCAAGGTCCGCGCCCAGCAGATCATGGAGCGGCTGGAGATCGCCAACAGCCGTCGTCTGCGCGGACTGGGTGAGCGGCAGCGCAAGGCGCTGCTCTCCGAGTTCAGCGCCGAGTGATCGACGCAAAAACCGGCGCTGAGCCGAGGACCGTCCGTCAGGGCGAGCCTCGGCTCACCGTCGTTTCCGGCCCTTCCGGCGTCGGCAAGTCCAGCGTCCTCAGCGAGGTTCGCAGGCGGGCGCCGGAGATCTACTTCAGCGTTTCCGCCACCACCCGCGCGCCCCGCGCCGGGGAGGTCGACGGCGAGCACTACCACTTCGTCGACACCGCCGAGTTCGAGCGGATGATCGCCGACGGCGAGATGCTCGAGCACGCCCGCTACGCGGGCAACTTCTACGGCACCCCGCGCAAGCCCGTCGAGGAAGCCCTCGCGGCCGGGCGGCCGGCGGTGCTGGAGATCGAACTACAGGGTGCCCGCCAGGTCCGCCAGGCAATGCCGGAGGCGCAGCTGGTCATGCTGCTGCCCCCGTCCTGGGAGGTGCTGGTGGACCGGCTCACCGGTCGCGGCACCGAACCAGCTGAGGTCGTCGAGCACCGGTTGACGACCGCGCGCGAGGAACTGGCCGCCGAATCGGAGTTCGACGCCAGCGTGGTCAACGCCGACGTGCAGGCCGCGACCAGCGAATTGCTACGATTAATACTTGGCCGCGAACTGTGACGAGCCAGCGGTGAGCAGCACCGGAGTTCGGTCGACCGAAGTCCGGCACCCCGCGGTCCGCATCGCCGCCCCAAGGCAACGGCACAACGCCGCCGTACACGAGGAGCAGGAGCCACTTACGTGAGCACCCCTAGCGCGCTGGCTGCGCTCAACAGCAGCCCGTCCACCAACACCGCAGAAGGCATCACCTACCCGCCGATCGACGACCTGCTCGAGCAGGTCAGCTCGAAGTACGCGCTGGCGATCTACTCCGCGAAGCGCGCGCGGCAGATCAACGACTACTACGCCCAGCTCGGCGAGGGCCTGCTGGAGTACGTCGGTCCGCTGGTCGAGCCGGGCCCGCGCGAGAAGCCGCTGTCGATCGCGCTCCGCGAGATCCACGCCGGCGTGCTCGAGCACACCGAAGGCGAGTGACCCAACACCGCGCCGAGGATCGCCCGCGGGTGGTCCTCGGCGTCAGCGGTGGCATCGCCGCCTACAAGGCGTGCGAGGTGCTGCGGCGGTTGACCGAGTCCGGGCACAGCGTCCGAGTGGTCCCGACCGAGGCCGCGCTGAACTTCGTCGGCGCGGCGACCTTCGAGGCGCTGTCCGGGCAGCCGGTGCGCACCGGTGTGTTCAGCGACGTCCACGAGGTCCAGCACGTGCGCCTTGGGCAGGAAGCCGACCTGGTCGTAGTCGCCCCCGCCACCGCTGACCTGCTGGCCCGCGCCGCGCACGGGCAGGCCGACGACCTGCTCACCTCGACGCTGCTGACCGCCCGGTGCCCGGTGCTGATGGTCCCGGCGATGCACACCGAGATGTGGGAGCACCCGGCCACCCAGCACAACGTGGCGCTGCTGCGCAGCCGCGGCGTGGTCGTCGCGGAGCCGGACAGCGGCCGGTTGACCGGCAAGGACACCGGCAAGGGCCGACTGCCCGACCCGGCCGAGATCGTCGACCTGGCCCGCCTGCTGCTCGCCGAGCCCGTAGCGCTGCCGCGCGATCTCGAAGGCCACCGCGTGGTGATCTCCGCCGGTGGCACCCGCGAGCCGTTGGACCCGGTGCGCTACCTGGGTAACCGCTCGTCCGGCCGACAGGGGTACGCGCTGGCCCGCGTGGCCGCGCACCGCGGTGCGGACGTGACGCTGGTCGCCGCGCACACCGCTGACTTGGTGGATCCCGCCGGGGTCCGGGTGATCAAGGTGGGCACCGCGGAGGAACTGCGGTCGGTGATGCTTGCCGAGGCCGACGGCGCGGACGCCGTGGTGATGGCCGCCGCCGTGGCCGACTTCCGCCCGGCGAAGCTCGTCGAGCACAAGATCAAGAAGTCCGGTCAGGATCCGGAGCCGCTGGCTCTGACCCAGAACCCGGACGTCCTCGCCGAGCTGGTCGAAGCGCGCGCCGCGGGCAAGCTGTCCGCGTCGCTGATCGCGGGGTTCGCCGCCGAGACCGGCGATACGACCACCTCGGTCCTCGACCACGGCCGCGCCAAGTTGGCCCGCAAGGGCTGCGACCTGCTCGTGGTCAACGCCGTCGGGGACGGCAAGGCCTTCGAGGTCGAGGACAACGCCGGTTGGCTGCTGGCCAGCGACGGCACCGAGCAGCCCATCCCGTTCGGCGCGAAATCCAGGCTGGCGTCCACGTTGTGGGATGCTGTGACCGGGCAGCTGCGCCGCAAGTAGGGTGGCTGCGCACGTCAACCACCATGCGGTGGGTTTTGCAAGCACTTCAGGGAGAGTCGTGAGTCAGCAGTCTGACCTGCGCACCGGTCGCAGGTTGTTCACCAGTGAGTCCGTGACCGAAGGCCACCCGGACAAGATCTGCGATGCGATCAGCGACTCGATCCTGGACGCGTTGCTGGGCCAGGACCCGCGTTCGCGCGTCGCGGTGGAAACCCTGGTGACCACCGGCCAGGTGCACGTCGCTGGTGAGGTCACCACTGACGCCTACGCCGACATCCCGACCATCGTGCGGGACAAGATCCTCGAAATCGGCTACGACTCCTCGGCCAAGGGGTTCGACGGCAACTCCTGCGGCGTGAACGTGGCCATCGGGTCGCAGTCCCCGGACATCGCGCAGGGCGTGGACACCGCGCACGAGTCGCGGGTCGAGGGCGTGCTCGACGAGATCGCCAAGCAGGGCGCCGGTGACCAGGGCCTGATGTTCGGCTACGCCTGCGACGACACGCCGGAGTTCATGCCGCTGCCGATCGCGCTGGCGCACCGCCTGTCGCGTCGGCTGACCAAGGTTCGCAAGGACGGCGTGCTGCCGTACCTGCGTCCCGACGGCAAGACCCAGGTGACCATCGAGTACGCCGGTGACCAGGCCGTTCGGCTGGACACCGTGGTGCTGTCGACGCAGCACGCGGCCGACATCGACCTCGAGGGCATGCTCGCCATCGACGTCAAGGACCAGGTGGTCGGCCCGGAGATCGAGCAGCTCGACCTCGACACCTCCGACACGCGACTGCTGGTCAACCCGACCGGCCGGTTCGTCGTCGGCGGTCCGATGGGTGACGCCGGTCTGACCGGCCGGAAGATCATCGTCGACACCTACGGCGGCATGGCCCGTCACGGTGGCGGTGCGTTCTCGGGCAAGGACCCGTCGAAGGTGGACCGCTCGGCTGCTTACGCGACTCGTTGGGTTGCGAAGAACGCCGTTGCCGCTGGTCTGGCCGGTCGCATCGAGGTGCAGGTCGCTTACGCGATCGGCAAGGCGGCTCCGGTGGGTCTGTTCGTGGAGACCTTCGGTACCGAGAACGTCGACCCGGCCCGCATCCAGTCGGCGATCAACGAGGTCTTCGACCTGCGCCCGGCGGCGATCATCCGCGACCTGGACCTGCTGCGTCCGATCTACGCCCAGACCGCGGCGTACGGTCACTTCGGCCGCCCGGACCTCGACCTCCCCTGGGAGCGCACGGACCGGGCCGACGCCCTCAAGGCCGCAGCCAACGCCTGACGTCTCACCCCGAAGGGCCCTCCGACCGGAACTGGTCGGAGGGCCCTTCGCGTTGCGAGTCCCCTTCGGGTGGTGGAGGATCACAGTTTCAATTGAAACTGTGATCCGTCGTGCCTGGGATTTACAGTTTCAATTGAAACTGTGGACCCACGACGTGTCCGGCGCCCGACACGCCGGAGGGTGTGGACAGGTTCCGGGTCCTGTGGAGAACTTCCGCAATTTCAATGGACATCAGACGTCTGATTTCCATTGAAATTGCGGGACCCGTTGGGCGCGATGGGGTGCGCTTAGGGTGGGGGAGTGGGGCCTGGTGGGGATCGATTCGTTCCTTACGGCCCGTCTCACTTGGTGCTCATGGCGCTGATCGTGGTCGGGGCCGTTGCGCTCGTCGTGCTCGGACGTCGGTGTCGCGAGGCGGGGACGATCGTGCTGTTCGCGCGGGTCTTCGCCGTGGTGGTCGTGGCGTTCGACCTGCCGCTGATGATCTACAGGATGCTGCCCTCGCGGTGGGCCATCGGTGATTCCCTGCCGCTGCACCTGTGCGGCCTCGCGTGGATGGTCAGCGCCTTCGCGCTGTGGTCGCGGCAGCCGCTGGCGTGCGCGCTCCTCTACTACTGGGGGTTGACGCTGACGCCGCAAGCGATGATCACGCCGGCCCTGGACGCGCCGGACTTCCCGTCGCTGGAGTTCATCGAGTTCTGGGGGCAGCACCTGCTGGTGATCTGGTCTGCGGCGTTCCTGACCTGGGCAGTCGGGGTGCGTCCGAACTGGCGAGGCTACTGGTTCGCGGTGGTGGTGACCCTGGGGTGGGCGGTGGTGATGCTGGCCTTCAACGCGTGGGCGGGCACCAACTACGGCTTCGTCAGCCGGAAGCCGAACAACCCGTCGTTGCTCGACCTGATGGGCGGTTGGCCCTGGTACCTGGCCGTGGCGGCGGTCGTCGGGATGGTTGCCTGGGCACTGCTGACCTGGCCGTGGACCCGATCCGTGCGTGCTTAGGCGCCCATGGCGAAGCCCTGCTGGCGCCAGGCTTCGTAGACCGCGACTGCGGCGGAGTTGGCGAGGTTCATCGAGCGGATGCCGGGCAGCATGGGGATACGCACCTGCATCGTCACGTCGTCGAGGACCTCGTCGGGCAGACCGGTGGATTCCGGGCCGAACAGCAGGACGTCGCCTGGCTGGTAGTCGACCGTTTCGTAGGAGCGCTTGGCTTTCGAGCTGAAGGCGAAGATCCGCTCCGGCTGCAGCGCCCGCCACGCCGAGTCGAGGTCCGGGTGGACGTGCAGGGCGGCCTGGTCGTGGTAGTCGAGACCGGCTCTGCGCAGCTTCGCATCTTCCACGGAGAACCCGAGCGGTTCGATCAGGTGCAGGGCGCATCCGGAGCCGGCCGCCATGCGGATCGCGTTGCCCGCGTTGCCGGGGATTTCCGGGTGGTAGAAGACGACGTGAAACACCCGAAATCGTTTCACACCGGTGCGCCCGGCGGCACTCCGGGGCGGAAAACCGTTGGTGCGGCGAGATCAACTGTTGTTGCCGGTCGACGCGTGGCGGCCGCCAGCAAGGGGTCGTGGGCACTTTGTGGGGCTACAGGACTCTGTTGTCTTATTGATCGTTATGCGGCGAGGGCGAGGTCGAGCCTGGCGAGGTGGCTGGTTCGTGTTGTGCCGGGCTGGACGCCTATCCACCAGGCGTCCAGGCGGATGAGGTTGATCGCGACCGCGCTGAAGACGTGCGCGAGGTGTGTTTTGGGCAGGCCGCGGTAGCGGGTGCGGCGGATGCCGGTGGCCGCGACCGCTTGGTGGATCGTGCCCTCGACGCCGGCCCGGACCGCGTAGCGTTGTTTCCACTCATCGGTGGTCTGCTCGGCGCGGGCGTGCTCGATGGTGTCGTGGATCTCGCGGGGCCGCAGCATCAGCTGCCGGCCGACGCGGGTGGAGCGTGTGCACTGTGGACGGACAGGGCAGGACTTACAGGCTGTGGCAGGGAAACGCAACACGATCGATTCCCGGCCGCGTTCGGTGCAGGGCGACCAGCTCGTGGTGGTCACCCCTTGTGGGCAGGTGACCTGGTGGTTGTCCCAGTCGATGGTGAACGCGCTGCGGTCGAAACCGCCGCCCGCGCGGGCCTGCGGGGAGGTGTCCTCGCGCAGCGGCCCGAACAGGGTGATCCCGAAATCGCGTGCGGAGTCCAGGAGTAACTCGGCGGAGGTGTAACCGGCATCCACGATGTGCTCGCCGGGAAGCAGATCGCGGCGGCCGAGACCGGCGTGAATGCCGCCGGTCATTTCGACGTCGGTGACGGTCGCGTCGGTGGTGGCCACGCCTGTGACCAGATGCGGCAGGCCGGTTTCGGTGGCCTCGTCGCAGGTTTCGGTGAGGTGAAGTTTGTAGCCTTCCCAGCCCTGGCCGCGTTTGGTGGCATACCGGGCGTCGGTGTCATACGGGGAGCAGATCCGGTCTCTGCCCGGCGGGAGGTCTTCGGCCTCCCGCCATGCCACCTCCTGCCCGTCGCCGGTGATCGTGCGGTGGTACTGCTGGATCCACACCCTCCGCAGGACGGTGATCGTGGGGATCTCGGCCAGCCACACCGGTGCGGTTTGGGCGCAGGCGGCCTCCAGCAGGGCGAATCCGTCGAGGCCGACCCGCGTAGCCATCGCCACACGTTTGTCCTGGCCCGCGGGTAGCCGATACGAATCGGCTCGGGCGCCGTAGCGGGCGACCCAGTCGGCGTCAATGTGGGTGGCCAGCCAGTCCGGGGCCGCCGCGGCCAGCGCCTCCAGCGCCGCTCGCAGCGTCTCAACCAAGAACTCCAACCGGTTGACTGATCGCACCGCCGCGAGCACATGGGTGGAATCGGTACGCTGCCGCCCCTTGGCCTTGACCAGCCCCAACTCCGAGCACCGGGCCAGCAGCAGATCCAGGACCTTCTCTTCCAGCCCATGGTCGATCAACCGCTGCCGGAACCCGGTCAACACGGTGTGGTCGAATCCCGGATCGGTCAACTCCAGGCCGAGCGCGTATTTCCAGTCGATCCGCGCCCGCACCGCTTCAGCGGCCTGCCGATCGGTCAGGTTCTCCGCGAACTGCAACACCGTGACCAGCGCCAACTGCCCCGGAGAGATCCCGGGTTTGCCCCGTACCCCAAACGCCGAAACAAACTCGGTATCAACGAACAAACCCGGCAGCTCATCACGGACCCGAATCGCCAACGTCCCCTTCGGAAACGCCGCCCGGGCCACCAGCCCGGTCTGCTCAGGAACCTCCGGCCACCCACGCGGCTGCACCGACACCGCCCAACCCCTTCTCCACCACCCAGAAGAAGATCAACACCCTACTGACCAGGCCCAAAATTACGCAACAGAGTCCTACAGCAACACAAAGTGCTCACGGGTCAGCGGGTGCGGGTGGAGTCGCGGGGGACCAGGCACGGGTCGGGGTTGCTCACGACCTGGGGGACCTCCGTGCCCTTCAGGTTCGCCAGCAGGAGCTCGACCGCGCTCGCCGCCGCTTGAGCCAGGTGCAGGTCCACCGCGGTCAAGGTCGGGGTGCTGGTGCGGGCTCGGACGCCGTCGTAGCGGGTGGCTACCTGCACGTCACCTGGGATGTTGAGCCCGCGCACCGCCGCTGCGCGCACTGCGCCGATGGCGAAGGCGTCCACCGCCGCGCAGATCGCGTCGACATCGGGGTGCTGCGCCAGCAGCTCCTCGCACGCGGCCTGCCCGGCGTCCTCGCCGCCCGACTCGTCGGCCTCGACGACCAGCGAAGGCATGTCGTGCTCCCGGGCGAATTCCGCGTAGACCTCCGCCAGGTCCACGTACCAGCTGCGGTGCCCGCTGCCCATGAGCAGGGCGATCCGGTCCGCGCCCTGCTCGCGCAGGTGGTCCAGCAGCAGGCGGCCGACCTGCGGTGCGCGCAGGTCGACGTGCGGCAGGTCCATGCCCTGCTGCGGACCCATGGTCACGATCGGCACCCCGCGGGACTGCAGGCGCTTGGTCGTCGGGTCGTCCTGGTCCGGCTCGATCACGATCGCGCCGTCGATGTCCAGCGAGTCCAGCGGCGGGTCGGAGGAGTCCAGTGGCGGCACCACCACCAGCGCGAACCCGTGCAGCAGCGCGGTCTCGGCCGCCGCGGCGGCGACCTCCATGAAGAAGCCGAGCTTGGACGGGCCGCCGCCCACCGCGACCGGCATCGACGACACCAGGCCGATGGTCCGCGACTGGCCGCTGCGCAATCGCTGCGCGCGCAAGCTCGGGCGGTAGCCGAGCTCGGCGGCGGCCCGGGCCACCCGCTCCCGCGTCCGCGGATCGACCTTGCCGATCCCGTTGAGCGCGTGCGACACCGTCGTGCGCGACACCCCGGCCGCCCGCGCGACGTCGGCGATCGTCGGCCGGATCGGTCCCGCCATCGCATCTCCTCACCTTCGAACCGCCGCTCAGGTTATTACGCCCCAACCCCTCACGACCAGGCTCCACGGTCACTGGATTTGCCCAGGTGGGGATGGCCGGGTGGGTGTCCTGACATGCCGCCCGCATGCCCTGATGTGCTGTTGACGGCCTGGTCCGGGGCTTCTGGTAGAGAAGAGGCATGGCAGGTGCAACACCCCGGAAGCGGAAGGGGGCGACGGAGGAGCGGACCGCTGCGGAACACCGACCGGTGGCCCGCGTGCTGGTCGACGTCCCGCTGCCCGTGCACCTGGACCGGCCGTTCGACTACCAGGTGCCCGACCGGCTCGACGCCGACGCGGTGCCCGGCTGCCGGGTGCGGGTGCGCTTCCGCGGCAAGCTGGTCGACGGCTACCTGCTGGAGCGCAACGAGACCACCGACTTCAAGGGCACCCTGTCCTGGGTCGAGCGGGTGTCCTCGGCCGAGCCGGTGCTGACCCCGGAACTGCTGGAGATGGCTCGAGCCGTGGCCACCCGCTACGGAGGCATGCTCACCGACGTGGTGCGCCTGGCCATCCCACCGCGGCACGCCGGAGCGGAGAAGAAGGCCCCGAGCGAACCCGGCCCGACTCCGCCGCGCCCGGAGGCCGGGAGCTGGGCTCGTTACCAGCACGGACAGTCCTTTTTGGACGCTGTGCATGCTGGCCGTTCGGCCCGAGCGGTCTGGCAGGCGCTGCCCGGGGAGGACTGGCCCGCCCGCCTCGCCGAAGCCGCCGCGACCGCCGCATCCGCCGGACGCGGTGCGCTGATCGTCGTCCCGGACCACCGCGACCTGCAGCGAGTGCAAGACGCCTGCACCGCCCTGCTCGGCGACGACGTCGTCGCTCTCGCCGCCGAAATCGCCCCCGCCGAGCGCTACCGGCGCTGGCTGTCGGTTCTGCGCGGCGCGGCGCGAGTGGTGGTGGGAACGCGCGCGGCGATGTTCGCGCCGGTGCACGACCTGGGCTTCGCCGCGGTGTGGGACGACGGCGATGACCTGCACAGCTACCCCCAAACGCCCTACCCGCACACCCGGGACGTGCTCACCCAACGCGCGCACGCGGCAGGCGCGGCGCTGATGGTCGGCGGCTTCGCCCGCACCGCGGAAGCCGCACTGCTCACCGAATCCGGCTGGGCGCACGAACTCGTCGCGCACCGCACCGAAGTGCGAGCGGCAGCGCCGCGAGTGACCGCCATCGGCGAGGACGACACCCAGCTGGCCCGCGACCCGGCGGCGCGCGCAGCGCGACTGCCGTCAGTGGCCTTCGAAGCGGCGCGAGCCGCGCTAGGCGCGGGAGCGCCGGTGCTGGTGCAAGTGCCGCGGCGCGGCTACGTGCCGGCGCTCGCGTGCGGCGACTGCCGCGAGCGGGCGCGGTGCCGGCGCTGCGCCGGGCCGCTGGCGCTGCCGGGAGGCAGCGAAGGCGGCGTGCCGAAGCCCGCGGCGTGCAGCTGGTGCGGAGCCGCGGAAGCGGCGTTCAAGTGCGCGAACTGCGGCTCGCGGCGGCTGCGCGCGATCGCCGTCGGTGCTGGTCGGACCGCGGAGGAGATGGGGCGCGCGTTCAGCAACGTGACGGTGCGGACCTCCGGGGCGGGCGAGGTGCTCGCGACGGTCCCGGCCAAGCCCGCGTTGGTCGTGTGCACGCCCGGGGCCGAGCCAGTGGCCGAAGGCGGCTACGGCGCGGCGCTGCTGCTGGACGGCCGGACGCTGCTGGCCCGGCCGGAGCTGCGCGCGGCTGAGACGACGCTGCGCTTGTGGTTCGACGCGGCCGCGCTGGTGCGCCCGGCCAGGGACGGCGGCCGGGTGGTCGTCATGGCCGACTCGTCGCTGCAACCGGTCCAGGCCCTGGTGCGCTGGGACCCGTCCTGGTTCGCTTCGCTGGAACTCGCCGAGCGCACCGAACTCGGCTTCCCCCCGGCGCGGCGGGTCGCGGCCGTCGACGGAACCCCGGACGCCATCGAAGCGCTCCTCGACTCGGCGGACCTGCCGAGCACGGCGGAAATCCTCGGCCCGGTACCGCTCGGCGAGGTGGACGAGGACGGCAACTCCGAGCGAGAACGCCTGATCGTCCGAGTAGACCGAACCGAAGGCCGAGCCCTGGCGAGCTCCCTCCACGCAGCCCAAGCCATCAGAGCAGCCCGCAAGGCAGCAGAACTCCAAGTACGCCTCGACCCCCTGGAAATGCTCTAGCCAGACACACCGGCGCGATCCAGCACCCACCTCCACACGCGCACCCGCGCTGTACCACCGCAACACCCCGAGAACAGGAAAGCCAAAATCAGTTGCCCGCCAGCCCGGTGCGCTGGTGGAATCGGGCAGGTGGACGCTTTCTTGGAGACCGACCGGCTGGTCCTGCGGAAGTTCGGCCCTGACGACGTCGACCTGCTCGTGGAGCTCAACGGCGATCCGAGCGTGATGCGGTACATCTTCGGCGGCCCGGCACCGACACCGACCGAGGTCGCCGAGGAGTTGCTGCCCAGGTACCTCTCCTACTACGAGAAGTTCGGCGGGCTCGGCAAATGGGCCGTGATGGAGCGGGAAACCGGTCGGTTCGTCGGGGTGTTCATGCTCCATCCGGAGGACGACGGGCCGCGCGACGAGGCCGAGCTCGGGTACCGGTTCCACCAGTTCTCCTGGGGCAAGGGGTACGCCACCGAGGGCTCGATCGCGTTGCTCCGCAAGGGGTTCAGCGACTTCGGATTGCGACGGATCTTCGCGCAGGCGATGACCATCAACCATGGTTCGCGGGGGGTGATGAAGAAAGCCGGGATGCGGTACGTGCGGACGTTCTTCAAGGATTGGCCGGGCCCACCGATCGACGGGTCCGAGCACGGCGACGTCGAATACGAGATGACTCGCGACGAGTGGCTGGCTCAGTACCGGTAGACGCGTTCGGCCACCGCTGCCGCGGGCTGCGCGTGGTAGCTGGCAGGGGCCGAGATCCGGTTCGGGTCGCCGTCGGAGGTGTAGCGGCGGGCCGGGTCGGCGGCCAGCTTGTCCAGCCAGGCCGTGGAGCCGAACTGAGCGTCCTCGCCGTTCGCCGCTTGGGAGCGGATGCGCGGCACGTTGGCCGGGTCGAAGTCCGCTGACCAGGGCGAATGCGCCGGGTTGGAACCAACCAGCAGGACGCTGTCGTGGTGGTAGGTCGTCCCGTCCGCCGAACCGTCGGCCGCCAGCCGCTCGTCGTCCGGGTGCACGCCCAGCGGCAGCGCGATCGACCGGACCTGCACGTCCGGCACGGCGTCGGTGATGATCCGCTGCATGCCGGCGATCTGCCGCTGAGCTTCGGTACTTGAGATCCGGCCGAGGTTCGGGTGGTCGAGGGTGTGGTTGCCGATCTCGAAACCGTGCTGGTGCAACCAGGTGAGGCTGCGCCGACCGGTGGGTTCCTCGAACGGCGGGTTGAAGACGTAGCAGGTCGCCACCGCGCGGAATCCCGGATGCGCGGCCGCCACGTCGAGCAGGATGCGGATCGCCGTGCCCGGAGCCGGCTCGCCCGAGCCGTCCAATGTGAACTGACTGGCCGATCCGTCGTCGAAGGTGAGCACCACCGGATGCGTGCCGGCCGGGATGTCGAACTGCCCGGTGGCGTGCTCGGTGGCGGTCACCGGGACGTAGTTCTCGGCCGCCAGCCGTTCCAGCTCTGCCCGGAAGTCCTCCGGCGTCCGGTCGTAAACGCTGGTCGGAGTGGTGGTGATCCGGTGGTACATCAGCACTGGGACGTCGCCCAGCTCGTTGGCGCCCACCGACTCCGGCGTCGGCGGGGGCGGAGGTGGCGGAGGTGGCGGGAGCTCGGCCATCTGGAGCGGCGGCGGTGGTGGAGGGGTGCTGCAGCCGCTCGAGGCCGCGAGTAGCACCGCCGTCACCGCGGCGACGGCGCGTCCGGCGCGCACAGCTGGCAGCACGTCATCAACCGTAGGTTCCGGTGTCGCGGCTTGGGGATACTCCAAGTGGTTAATTGATCTGCCGCGCCCCGGCTGGGAGGGTGGTGGAAGGAATTCCGCTTGAACGAGCACGAGTTTCGTGCAGCCGCGCGAGTTCGCCTAGTCGGGGAGGCGAAAGCGATGACGGATGCCGCAACCGCCCGCGCGCGGGCGATGCTGGCCGAGATTCCCAGATTTGTCGTGGTCGGAGTGGGCGCCGCGCTGGTCCTGCTGATCGGCGTGCTGTTCGCTCGAATGATGTCCACAGAGGACGTTGAAATCGGCGGGTTACCTGATAGCCCGATCACGTCTAACGCCGTGGGCGCGATTCAGATCCGCTCGGATGCCGACGACGTGCGAGTGCTGCTGGACGGCCGCGAGGTGCCCGCGAGCCGCGCGGAAGGCGTCTACCAGGTGTCGAAGGTCGCGCTGGCCGATGGGAACCACGAACTGCGCGTGGAGGTGCCAGGCTGGATCGGGTCGTCCACCACCAGCCGCGAGTTCACAGTGGACAACACGCCGCCTGCGCTCCAGGTCGAGGACTCGCTGCGAGCCGACGAGCCGAACACGCCGGTCACCGTCGCGGGAACCGCGCAAGGCGCCGCCGAAGTCCTGGTCGCCGGAAAACCCGTGGTACCAGGCCCGCAAGGAGGGTTCAGCGCGGTCGTCGAGCGGCCGGACCGCGAGGTGCCGGTCGTGGCCACCGACGCCGCGGGCAACCGCACCGAGCGGGCCCTGACCGTCCACATCAGACACCCAGGGATGCGTGCGGTGCACCTGACCGGGCTGGCCTGGACCAGCGACTCGCTGCGCGAACCGGTCCTGGACCTGGTACGACGGGGGCAGATCGACACCATCGAGCTCGACATCAAGGACGAGAGCGGGGAAGTGGTCTACGACTCCGCGGTCCCGATGGCGCAGCAGATCGGCGCGGTCAAGGGCTACTACAACGCCCGCCAGGTGCTCGACCAGCTGCACGGCATGGGTGTGCGGGTGGTCGGCCGGCTGGTCGCGTTCAAGGACCCGGTGCTGGGCGCGGCGTCCTGGAACGGCGGGCACCCGGAGCGGGTCGTGCAAACCGCCGGTGGCCAGCCCTGGAGCGGTGGTTACGGCGGCTACGCGTTCACCAACTTCGCCGATCCGACCGTGGTCCGCTACAACATCGACATCGCCGCCGAAGCCGCTGGTCTGGGCTTCGACGACATCCTCTACGACTACGTGCGCCGACCCGACGGTCACTTCGACCAGATGCGCATCCCGGGGCTGAGCACCACGCCGGAAGCGGCGATCGCGGACTTCCTGCGCCAGACCCAACTCGAGGTCCGCTCGCGCGGGGCGCTGCTCGGCGCTTCGGTGTTCGGCATCTCGGTGAACCGCCCGACCGAGATCGCCCAGGACATCCGCCAGATCTCCCAGTACGTCGACTACATCTCGCCGATGGTCTACCCGTCGCACTGGGCGGCCGGAGAGTTCGACGTGGCCAACCCCAACGCCCAGCCCTACGACATCGTGGTGCGCTCGCTGGCCAAGTTCGCCAAAGCGGTCGAGGGAACGGATGTGCAGATCATCCCGTGGCTGCAGGACTTCAGCCTCGGCGTGAGCTACGGGCCGGCGGAGGTGGGCGCGCAGATCAACGCCGCCCGCGACAACGGCATGACCTCGTTCCTGCTCTGGGCGCCCAACTGCCGATACCACGGAGAAGCTTTGGTGGCACCACGTTGAGCGTTCGCTGCTGGCGAGAAGAATCGGTGTTGTCATCCGAGGGGTTCGATGTGCATTGTTAGCGGGTTATCGATCTTGGAGGTTGCAATGCCCGCGAGGCCTGCCCGGCTCACCCTCGCTGTGCTCGCGTCCGGTGCTCTGATCGCACCGATGGCGCAAGCGGCCCCCGGCGGTCCGCCGGAACCACCGAAACAGGCTGAAGCGGTCGGCTACGGCGGCGCTGTGTCCAGCGTCGACCCGAACGCGACCCAGGCAGGCATCGACGTGCTCCGCCGCGGTGGCAACGCCGCCGACGCCGCTGTTGCCGTCGCTGCTGCACTCGGCGTCACCGAGCCGTACTCCGCGGGATTCGGTGGCGGCGGGTACTTCGTGCACTACGACGCCAAGACCGGCGAGGTCGAGACGATCGACGGCCGCGAGACTGCGCCGGCCAGCGCCGACGAGAACCTGTTCCTGGAGGACGGCAAGCCGATCCCGTTCAGCCAGGCGGTCACCAGCGGCCTCGGCGTTGGCGTGCCCGGCACCCCGATGACCTGGCAGAACGCGCTCGAGAAGTGGGGTCGCAAGGACCTCGCCGAAGTGCTGCGTCCGGCCGAGCAGCTGGCCGACAAGGGCTTCGTCGTCGACGAGACCTTCCGCAAGCAGACCGCGGACAACGAGGAGCGCTTCCGCGCGTTCCCGGCCACCCGCGACCTGTTCATGCCGGGCGGGAAGGTGCCCGAGGTCGGCAGCGTGCTGCGCAACCCCGACCTCGCCAAGACCTACCGCGAGCTGGGCAAGCGCGGCGCGGACGTGCTCTACAACGGTGAGATCGGCGCGGACGTGGTCCGGACCGTCAACCAGCCGCCGGTCGACCCGGCCGCGAACCTCAAGGTCCGCTCCGGCGACATGACCGCCGAGGACCTGAGCGCCTACGGCACGATCGAGCAGGACCCGACGCACGTGTCCTACCGCGGCCTCGACGTGTACAGCATGGCGCCGGGCAGCTCGGGCGGCACGACCGTCGGCGAGGCGCTCAACATCCTCGAGAGCAGCGACCTCTCCGCGGCCGACAAGACCGAGTACCTGCACCGGTACCTGGAAGCCAGCAAGATCGGCTTCGCGGACCGCAACCGCTGGGTCGGCGACCCGAAGTTCAGCGAGGTGCCCACCGAGGCGCTGCTCGACCAGGAGTTCGCGGACTCCCGCGCCTGCCTGATCAGCGACGACGCGGTGCTGCCGACTCCGGTGAAGGCGGCCGACCCGAACCAGCCGCAGGACTGCCAGGCCCGCACCACAGACGGCGTCGAGCCGTACGAGGGCCCGAACACCACGCACCTGACGGTCGCCGACGCGGAGGGCAACGTCGTCTCCTACACGCTCACCATCGAGCAGACCGGCGGCAGCGGCATCGTGGTGCCGGGGCGCGGTTTCCTGCTCAACAACGAGCTGACCGACTTCAGCTTCACCCCGGTCACGCCGGGTGAGCCGGACCCGAACCTGCCGGGTCCGAGCAAGCGGCCGCGCAGCTCGATGAGCCCGACGATCGTGCTCAAGGACGGCCAGCCGTACCTGGCGGTCGGCAGCCCCGGCGGCGCGACGATCATCACCACCGTGCTGCAGAGCCTCACCGGGCGCCTGGACCGCGGCATGTCCCTGGTCGACGCCATCGCCGAACCCCGCGCGTCCGAGCGCAACGGCAAGCAGACCGAGGCGGAACCGGCCTTCCTCGCGCAGCCGGAGGCGGAGAAGCTGAAGGCCATCGGCCACGAGTTCAAGCAGGTCGCCGAGATCGGTGCGGCGACCGGAGTGGAGCGCCTACCGGACGGCCGCTGGATCGCCGCGGCCGAGCGCGAACGCCGAGGTGGCGGCTCGGCAGCGGTCGTGATCCCAACCCGCTGACTCAAACACCGGAGGGCTCCGCTCGCCACCACGGCGAACGGAGCCCTCCGTCGTTGCGCGTCACCCTGGGGGCGGTCAATTTCGCGAGAAATTGACGTTCACCCGGGTGATGGTCAATTTCGCGCGAAATTGGCGCCACCTGCGAAAACGCGGCGCCGTGATTACGCGGCGCTACGGCGAGTGTCACCCCCGCATGTGTCAATTTCGCGCGAAATTGGCACCCGCCCGCACACAGGCGGAACCCTGATAGGGGTCAGGTCGTTCGGGTGGCTTGCCAGGTGGCGTGCTCTCGGGTGATCGCCGCTTCCGCGTCGGTGACCGCTGCCGACCACCGCTGTTCGTCGAGGTCGGTGTCCAGGCTGTCCCGGATCGCGCCCAGTTCGCGGGTGACCCGGCGGTAGGCCGCGGCCTTCGCTGCGTGCCGGCGGGTCGCGCCCCACGCCGCGAGCGCGGCGACCGTGGCCGCCGCCACTGCTGCCGCCGCGGCTCCGGCCTTGGTCAGCCCGGTGATGCCGAGGGCCTCGCTCATCGCTCCGGCCATGCCCAGCACCTCCACCACCAGCATCGCGGTGCGAAAGAACCGGGCTTGCTGCTGATGGTGCAGCGCGCGGGTCTCGTACCAGTCCTGCTGGTCGAGCATCCGGCCGATCAGGTACGCCTCCTTGCGCTCGGCCAGCGACGCGGAGCGCAGCGCCCGCATCCGCTCGGTGATCGTTTCGGCGGTGTGCTGCGACAGCGGAACGTCGGGGAGTTCCTGCTGCAGGGCGCGCAGGCGTTCGGCGAACTGCTCGTCGGCTCCCGCGGAGCCGGTCGGGAACGGTGCCGCGCCCACGGCGTAGCGCCAGGCCAGCGTCTTGGCCGACGTCGCGAGGGTGCGGCTCTCCGCCCAGAGCCGGTCCGGGCGAGTGCTGACCACGGCCAGCTCCACCACCAGCACTCCGATGAACGCCAGCGCTGCGCCCACCGCGAACAGGTCGGTGTCGCCGAGGGGCAAGGTCATCGTGGCGAACGCGGCCGCCGCCACGATCAGTGCCAACCGGGATCGCGCGGCTCGGAGGTAGGTGTGCCGTTGACGGGCTGCGGCGGCGTCTGCCGCCTGGAACAAGCCCGGGTAGTCGGCGGGGGTCAGTGCTTGCAGCTGTTCGGTGCTCGACATGGCCACTCCGTGACTCGGGACCCCCAGTGAATCGCGTCCGTCGGGTGAGCCGAATCGGCCGATTCGGCACAACTGCCACCACGCGGCCCAGCACGGCCGACGACTAGACTCGTCGGGTCGCCAACCACCACCGCCGATCTCCCAGGGGGCCCATGTGACCGTCCAGCCGATCAGACTCTTCGGCGACCCAGTGCTGCGCACCAGGGCCGACGAGGTGGTCGACTTCGACAAGGAGCTGCGCACCCTCGTGCAGGACCTGTGGGACACCATGGAGTCGCAGGGCGGTGCCGGACTGGCGGCGCCGCAGCTGGGTGTCGGTCTGCGGGTGTTCACCTACCACTGCGACGGCTTCGCCGGGCACCTGATCAACCCCACCTGGACGGCGGTCGGTGGCGACGAGCAGTTCGGTCCGGAGGGGTGCCTGTCCATCCCCGAGATGTTCTGGGAGTGCGTGCGCGCCAAGCACGTGGTGGCGCGCGGCTGGAACATGCATGGCGAGCCGGTCGAGGTGGAGGGCACCGACCTGCTGGCGCGCTGCATCCAGCACGAATCCGATCACCTGGACGGCGTGCTGTTCGTCGACCGGCTCGACGAGCAGACCCGCAAGGAAGCGCTGCGCGAGATCCGCCGCGCGGAGTGGTTCAACGGCGACGTCCCGATGATCAAGGAAAGCCCGCACCCCCTGTTCGGAGGCCGCTGATGCGAGTGGTCTTCGCTGGAACCCCCGCGCCCGCCGTCCCGGCGCTGCACGCCTTGCTGGAATCCGACCGGCACGAGGTCGTCGCCGTGGTCACCCGCCCGGACGCGCCCGCCGGGCGCGGTCGCAAGCTGGTGCGGTCGCCTGTCGGTGCGCTCGCCGACGAGCACGGCATCGAAGTGCTCACGCCCGCTCGCGCATCGGAGCCGGACTTCCTGGCGCGACTGCGGGAACTCGAACCCGACTGCTGCCCGGTTGTGGCCTACGGCGCGCTGCTGAAGGAGGAGGCGCTGGCCATCCCGAAGTTCGGGTGGATCAACCTGCACTTCTCGCTGCTGCCCGCGTGGCGCGGCGCCGCTCCGGTGCAGGCCGCGATCCGGCACGGCGACGAGATCACCGGCGCCAGCACCTTCCGCATCGTTCGGGAGCTGGACGCCGGACCCGTCTTCGGCGTGGTGACCGAGCAGGTGCGCCCGATCGACACCTCCGGTGAACTGCTGGACCGGTTGGCGGTGTCCGGCGCCGGACTGCTGGCGGCGACCCTCGACGGCGTCGAGGACGGCACGCTGCGGGCGGAGGAACAGCCCGCCGACGGTCTCAGCTACGCGCCGAAGGTCAACGTCGAGGACGCGAAGGTGGACTTCACCGCGCCCGCGACCGCAGTGGACCGGCTGGTCCGGGCGGTCACGCCCGATCCCGGGGCTTGGGCGCTGCTGGGCGACGAGCGGTTCAAGCTCGGCCCGGTGTCCATCGTGGACGATCAAGAACTACCGCCGGGCGAGATCCGGGTGGAGAAGCGCCGCGTGCTGGTCGGCACCGGAACCTCGGCCGTCGCGCTGGGCGAGGTGCAGGCGGCGGGCAAGAAGCGGATGGCGGCCACCGACTGGGCCCGCGGAACACGCATCGAGCAAGGAGAACGGCTCAAGTGAACGAACGCCGCCGTCGGCCGTCCCGGCCGGCAAAGGCCCACCCGCCGCGACGCAAGTCCGGCCCGCCGCGACCGGTGGAGGTCGACCCGGTGCGCCTGGCCGCGGTCGAAACGCTGCGGGCGGTCCGGGAACGCGACGCCTACGCCAACCTTGCGCTGCCGCCACTGCTCAAGCAGCGCCGGATCACCGGCCGCGACGCCGCGCTCGCCACCGAGCTGACCTACGGGGCGTGCCGGGCGCAGGGCCTGCTGGACGCAGTGATCGACGACTGCAGCAACCGGCCGCTGTCCGAAATGGACCCGAAGCTGCTCGATGCGCTGCGCGTCGGCGTCTACCAGCTGCTGCGCACCCGCATCCCGGCACACGCCGCCGTGGCGTCCACTGTGGACATCGTGAGGTACGAATCCGGTTCGAAGCTGGCTGGTTTCGCCAATGCGGTGCTGCGCAGTGCTACTGAGCTGGACGAGCAGGGCTGGGTCGACAAGTTGGCCCCGGCGCGCTCCGAAGACCCAGTCGGCTACCTCGCGATGCGTTACGCGCACCCGAAGTGGATCGCGCAGGCCTTCGCCGATGCGCTCGGTGTCGACGAGCTGGAAGCGGCGCTGGCCGCCGACGACGCCCGACCGGCGGTGCATCTCACCGCTCGACCGGGCGAGATCAGCGCCGACGAGCTCGCCGCGATCACCGGCGGCGACCCGGCGCCGTACTCGCCGTACGGAGTGCGGCTCGAGGCGGGCGCGGGCGATCCGGGCGACCTGGAACCGGTGCGTGAAGGCTTCGCGGCGGTGCAGGACGAGGGCAGCCAGCTGGTCGCGCTCGCGCTGACCCGGCCGGAGCTGACCGGCCCTGACCTGCGCTGGCTCGACCTGTGCGCAGGCCCGGGCGGCAAGGCGAACCTGCTCGGTTCCCTGATCACCATGGACGGCGGCACGCTCGACGCGGTCGAACAGGCCCCGCACCGCGCGGACCTGATCCGGCAGGCGACCGAGGGGCTGTCGGTGAACGTGCACGTCGGCGACGGCCGCGACTCGGGCCTGGAGCCGGGCTTCGACCGCGTGCTGGTCGACGCGCCGTGCACCGGGTTGGGCGCACTGCGGCGACGTCCCGAGGCGCGCTGGCGGCGCAAGCCCTCGGACGTCGGCGACCTGACGAAGTTGCAGCGGGAACTGCTGCTCTCGGCGATCAGCCTGACCCGTCCCGGCGGTCTGGTGGCCTACGTGGTGTGCTCGCCGCACCTGCCGGAAACCGAGGGAGTGGTCGCCGACGCGATCCGCCGCACCGGTGTGACCCAGCTCGACGCCCGCCCGTACTTCCCGGACGTCCCGGACCTGGGCGAAGGCCCGTCGGTCCAGCTCTGGCCCCACCGCCACGGCACCGACGCCATGTTCTGCGCCCTCCTCCAGGTTCCGGCCTGATAAGACGCCTCCGTCCCGGGCTCCACGCACTTTCAATGAGGTTTTTCCAGGCTCGTTTTGCGTGGCGGTGCGGGTGGCGGAACCTCAGACGCCGCCTGGCTGCGGGATCCCGTTTTTGTGTATGCCAATACACGGCGAACGGGCTGTCCTCGCCAGGCGGCGTCTGAGAACCCGCGGTGGTGCCGGTTGCGGGGGTGGGCTATGCGCCTGCGGCGCATGCGACCTTCGTCGCGCGGTGTCGGTCGTGCTTCGCGGTCACCAGCCGGACAGGATGAAAAGGGCTCAATGGAAATTGGACGTCTGATTTCCGTTGAAAGTGTGGAAGAACTCCACAGCCCGGGGGAGTTGTCCACATCCGTCGGTGTGTCGGGACTCCGACACGCCGACGGGCGCCGGTCACCCCGGATCCGGTCCCGGCGTGGTGTCGGGTGCGCAGTGCCGGGGACGTGCGTCGGCTGGAATCACAGTTTCAATTGAAACTGTGATTCTCCGTGGGTGGAGATTACAGTTTCAATTGAAACTGTGGTCCCGGTGGCCGCGCGGGCGGCTCTGCGCGCGCCGGGTTTCGGGCTTGAGAGGTGCGCAGTGTCTGAAGTGGACTTCCAGCAGTGGTTGGCCGTTGCGGTGGGCGAAGCCGAGGCCGGGTTGGCCGAGGGCGGGATTCCCATCGGTGCGGCGTTGATCGGTCGCGACGGAGAGGTGCTCGGCAAGGGGCACAACCGACGTGTGCAGGACGACGATCCTTCGGTGCACGGTGAAACCGCGGCCTTCCGGAACGCCGGGCGGCAGCGCTCCTACGCCGGGACCACGATGGTGACCACGCTTTCGCCGTGTTGGTACTGCAGCGGATTGGTGCGGCAGTTCGGTATCAGCCGCGTCGTGATCGGAGAGGCGCGGAACTTCCACGGGGGCCACGACTGGCTCGCCGAGCACGGCGTCGAGGTCGTGCTCCTCGACGACCCGGACTGCACCCGGATGATGGCCGACTTCATCTCGGCACACCCCGAGCTCTGGTACGAGGACATCGGCGAAGACGCGGACTGACGCCGAAAGGTCTGTCCCGTACCGCCCAGATCGGCCGGGCTAGGACTGCCGGTCAGTCGTTGGCCGGGGTCGTGGTTCGGCGGCGGAGGAAGTAGACCAGCAGGCCGATCACCAGCCAGGTCGCCGCTACCACCAGCGCTAGGTGGCTGGCTGTGACCAGTACGACCATCGAGATCAGACCGCCGATCACCGGGATGACCACTGTGGACGCTCGCCGTTCCCGGCCGGGGACGGCGAAGTAGCCGATCACAGAGGCGTGCAGCAGGACGAACGCGGTCAGCGCGCCGACCGTCACCATCGACGACAGGACCTCCAGGCCGTTCTCGGCTGAGGCCGCCCACACCGACACCAGCAGCGTTACCACTGCCGCCAGCAGGGTCGCGTTGCGCGGGACGTGGCTCCGGCGGTCGATCCGGGCGAGTGCTGCGGGCAGTTGGCCGTCGCGGGCCATGCCGAACAGGAGTCGGCTCACCGCCGCCTGCGCGATCATCGCCGAGAACGCCGGGGCGATCGCCTTCACCGACGTGACGGCCACCGCCAGCCAGCCGCCCAACGCGGCCCGGAGCATGTCGTAGAACGCCGAGTCCTGCGCGCTCGGGTCCGCCGCCAACTCCTGCGGGGTCAGCGGGTTCAGCAGCGACGCCAGGTAGGTCTGGACGAAGAACAGGACCCCGCTCAACGCCAGGCAGAACAGCAGCGCTCGGCCGACCTGGCGCGACGAACCGGTGTTCTCCTCGGCGAACGACGCGATCGCGTCGAAGCCCAGGAACGACAGCACCGCCACCGACACCGCGCCCAGCACCGCCAGCGGGGCGAACTCGCCGAGCCCGGTCAGCGGGGACAGCCACGGCCGGGCCGGGCCCTCACCGGCCAGCACCACGAGCGCGGCGACCACGAACACCAGGAGCAGCACGATCTCCACGGCCAGCACCACCGTGCCGACGATCGCCGCGACCTTGACCCCGGTCAGGTTCAGCGCGGTGACCACCGCGATCGCGACGCCGGTGGCCAGCCACACCGGGATCTGCGGCACCAGCGAGTTGGTCGCGATGCCGACGAACAGCGATGCGACGCTCGGGATGAACAGGTAGTCCAGCATGATCATCCAGCCGGCGATGAAACCCGGCGCGCGTCCCAGCCCGGCGGAGGCGTAGGCGAACACCGACCCAGCCAGGGGCACTGCGGCCGACATCCGCGCGTAGGACCACGCGGTGAACCCCATCGCGACGGTCGCCACGACGTACACCAGAGCCACCGCGCCGCCGCTGCGCGCGTCCAGCACGCCGAAGACGCCGACGGGGGCGAGCGGGCCGATGAACAGCAGCCCGGAGACGATCAGGTCGCGCAGCGTCAGCCGGCGCTGCAGACCTTCCGCGGTAGTGGTCATGTCCTCGATCCCAGGTTGGAACAACGCGGTCCCCGAAATGGTTGACCGCGAAAGCCTCGCAGCCGAGGCTGGACCGGCAACTCCAACGAACGTCAGGTGGTACGAATGTCTTCCACTCCGGTCGAAGTGACCCGGACCGGCCAGCACGCCTTCCTCGCGACCAACCCGCGCGGCGGCCAGGTCGCGATCGGACGGGAGGACGCCCCCGACGCGTTCACCCCCGGCGAGCTGTTGCTCGCCGCGATCGCCGCGTGCTCCGCGGTGACCAGCGAAAACCTGCTGGTCCGGCGGCTGGGCGACGACGCGGAGCTGACCGTGCACGCCGACCGCACCAAGGTGCCCGAGGACAAGCACAAGTTCGCTCGCATCCAGATCGGCTTGGACGTGGACCTCAGCGCGATCGAGGACGACGGCGACCGCACCAAGCTGCTCGAAGCCGTCGAGCGCGCCATCACCAAATACTGCACCGTCAGCCGATCGGTGGAGGAAGGTACCCCGATCGACCTCACCCTCCCCAACTGACCCCAGCACCCACCCCCGTTCGACCAGCAACGTCACCCGGAGTGGTGTCAATTTCGCGCGAAATTGACCGTCACCCGGGTGAACGTCAATTTCTCGCAAAATTGACCACCCCCCACGGAGCCAGGTGGGCTGTGCAACGAGTGCGCAACCGTGGCCGTCGGAGGTGGTGGTGGCGTCGTAAGGTGCTCGTCGCGCACCGAGTGGTGCGCGACGAGTGGGAGGCGCAGTGGCAGAGGAGACCGCACCGGCACGGCAGTCCGGATTGCGCCGGGATCTGTCCGGCCGCCAGGTCGGCATGATCGCCATCGGTGGTGCGATCGGAACCGGGTTGTTCCTCGGCTCGGGACTGGCGATCTCCATCGCCGGACCGGCCGTGATCATCGCCTACGCGGTGGCCGCGTTCGCCGCGCTGGCGCTGGCCTACGCGCTGGCCGAGATGATCGTGGTGCATCCGGAGGCCGGCGGGTTCGGCGCGGTCGTGCAGCGCTACCTCGGCGGACTGCCCGGGTTCGTGTCCCGCTGGATCTACTGGGCCGCGCAGGTGGTCAACATCGGCAGCGAAGTCATCGCGGCCGGGCTCTACGTGCAGTTCTGGTACCCGCAGCTGCCGCTGTGGATGCCGGTGGTGGCGTTCTCGCTGATGATGCTGGCGGTGAACTTCGCGGCCGTGCGGTTCTTCGGCGAGTTCGAGTACTGGTTCGCCATGATCAAGGTCGTCACCATCGTGGTGTTCATCGGCCTGGGCGTGTTCTACATCTTCTTCGGCCTGCCCGGCCAGCAGCCGGCCGGCGTCGGGGCGCTGACCGATCACGGCGGGTTCCTGCCCAACGGCATCGGCGCGGTGTGGCTGGCGCTGACCGTGGTCACGTTCTCCTACCTGGGCACCGAGGCGGTGTCGATGACCGCCGCCGAGTCCCGCAACCCCGGCCGGGACGTCCCGCGCGCCGCGCGCGGCATGGTGCTGCGGCTGGCGCTGTTCTACGTGCTCGGCATGCTCGTGGTGGTCTCGATCCTGCCGTGGGACGAGGTGTCGTCCTCCGGTGAGGTCACGGAGAGCCCGTTCGTGCGGTTGTTCAGCATGGTGGGCATCCCCGCAGCGGCCGGGATCATGAACTTCGTGGTGCTCACCGCGGCGCTGTCGGCGATGAACACCAACCTCTACATCACCTCGCGGATGACCCACTCGCTGGCGATGGACGGCTACGCGCCGAAGTGGTTCGCCGAGGTCGGCAGCAGCGGCGTGCCGCGCCGGGCCCTGGTGCTCTCCGCGGCGGGGCTGGGCCTGGCCGCGGCGCTGGCGGTGTTCGCCGAGGACAGCGCGTTCGCGATGCTGCTGGGCTTGGCGCTGTTCGGGGCTCTGGTGACCTGGTTGATGATCTTCGCCAGCCAGCTGGCCTTCCGCCGCCGCCGCGCGAAGGAGGGCCTGCCGCCCTCCCCGGTCCGGCTGCCGGGTGCCCCGGTGACGACGGTGCTGGCGATGCTGTTCGTCGCGGCGGTCCTGCTGACCACGCCGTTCACCGAGCAGTTCAACACCGCCTGGAAGGCCGGCGTCCCGTTCGTCGTCGTCCTGTGCGTCGCCTACTACATCGTCAACCGCCGCAAACCGGCTCGGAGCGAGCCCGAGGTCGAGAGCGCGCAGTAGTCGTCGGAGGGCGATCTCGCGGGGGAATCCTGCGAAATCGCCCATCCCGAACCGCTCGCCCGATCGGGTGGTGAGGGCGATCTGAGCTGGGGAATGCGCGGGATTTACACTCGCGCATGTGTCGAACCAGCCGATGATCGCGCCCTCCATCCTCTCCGCCGACTTCGCCCGCCTCGCCGATGAGATCGCCGCCGTGAACGGCGAGCCCGGCAAGCGTGCCGACTGGCTCCACGTCGACGTGATGGACGCGCACTTCGTGCCCAACCTGACCCTGGGGCTGCCGGTGGTCGAGTCGATCCTGAAGGCCACCGATATCCCGATCGACTGCCACCTGATGATCGAGGACCCGGACCGCTGGGCCATCGGCTACGCCGAGGCCGGCTCCCACAACGTCACGGTGCACGTCGAAGCCGCCAAGGACCCGATCGCCATCGCCAAGAACCTGCGCGCCGCAGGCGCCAAGGCAGGCCTGTCGATCAAGCCGGGCACCCCGCTCGAGCCCTACCTCGACGTGCTCAAGCACTACGACACGCTGCTGGTGATGTCGGTGGAACCGGGCTTCGGCGGCCAGAAGTTCATGGCCGACGTGCTGGACAAGGCCCGCAAGGCGCGCAAGCTGGTCGACACCGGTCACCTCAAGCTCCTGGTGGAGATCGACGGCGGCATCAACGCCGACACCATCGAGCAGGCGGCCGAGGCCGGCGTGGACTGCTTCGTGGCGGGTTCGGCGGTCTACAACGCCGACGACCCGGCCCAGGCGATCGAGGCGCTGCGTGCCAAGGCGGCCCCGAACTTCGCCCACGCTCGGCAGTGACCAAGGCTCGTGAGCGTTTTGGGGCGCTGCAGCAACCCGAAACGCTCACGAGGCCCGATGGGAGGACGTCGATGGTCGTTCGTGGCGAAGAGCAGGCGATGCGAGCCGCGATCGCGGCCAGCGAGCAGGTTCGCGGCACCACCAGCCCGAACCCTCCTGTCGGCTGCGTGATCCTCGGTGTCGGCGGCGAGGTCGTCGGCGTCGGCGCGACCCGGCCCCCGGGCGGTCCCCACGCGGAAGTCGTCGCGCTGCGCGCGGCGGGGGAGCGGGCCAAGGGCAGCACCGCCGTGGTCACGCTCGAACCCTGCTCGCACACCGGACGCACGCCGCCGTGCACCGATGCGCTGCTCGCAGCCGGTGTCGCGCGCGTCGTGCATGCCGCTTCCGACCCTAACCCGCTGGCCAGCGGTGGCGCGGAAATCTTGCGCGCGGCGGGTGTTGAAGTCCTCGGTGGACTGTTGGAGGACGAGGTGGAAGCTGGGCCGTTGCGCGCCTGGCTGCACTTCGCCCGCACCGGACGGCCGCACGTGACCTGGAAGTACGCGGCCACTTTGGACGGACGTTCGGCGGCTGCGGACGGCACCAGCAAGTGGATCAGTTCCGCCGAGTCCCGTGCCGAGGTGCACCGGATCCGCGCCCGGATGGACGCGATCATCGCGGGCACCGGCACGGTCCGCGCCGACGACCCGCACCTGACCGCCCGCGCTCCCGACGGCGCGCTGCTGGACCGGCAGCCGCTGCGGGTCGTGGTCGGAGACAGCGAGATCCCGCCCACGGCGAAGGTGCTCGACGACGCGGCCGAAACGATCCAGCTGCCCGGCGGCGATCCCCGAGCCGCGCTCGCCTCGTTGGCTGAACGCGGCGTGGTCGACGTGCTGCTGGAAGGTGGGCCGCGGCTGGCCGGGGCGTTCTTGCAGGCCGGCTGCGTGGACCGGGTGCTGGCCTATGTCGCCCCGGCGCTGCTCGGTGCCGGGCCAGCGGCCCTGGGCGATGCCGGAGTGGCGAGCATCTCGCAGGCATGGCGATTGCAGATCGAAGAGACGACGATGAGTGGCCCGGACGTCCGCATCAGCGCAGTTCCGCAGGAGCGCTGAGCAGGTCCGGCAGTGTGCAGGGAGGCAGCAGTGTTCACCGGGATCGTCGAGGAACTCGGCACCATCGAGGCGGTCGAGCCGCTGGCCGACGGCTGTCGGCTCACCATCCGAGGTCCCGTGGTGACCGCGGATGCAAAGCACGGCGACTCGATCGCGGTCAACGGTGTGTGCCTGACCGTGGTGACCGTCGAGGACGGGCGCTTCACGGTCGACGTGGTGGCGGAGACGCTGCGCCGCTCCTCGCTCAAGGGCATCGCCACCGGTGACCGGGTCAACCTGGAGCGCGCCATGGCGCTCGGGGAACGGCTCGGCGGGCACATCGTGCAGGGCCACGTCGACGGCACCGCCGTCCTGCGCGGCACCTCGGCCGACGGTCTGACCAGCTTCGATCTGCCGCAGCGGCTGTCGCACTACCTGGTGGAGAAGGGCTCGATCACCGTCGACGGCGTCTCGCTGACCGTGGTCGAAGCGGGGGAGTCGACGTTCAGCGTCGCGCTCATCCCCACCACCAAGGAGCTGACCACGCTCGGCCTTCGCGCACCGGGTGACGAAGTGAACATCGAGGTGGATGTGCTGGCCAAGCACCTCGAACGGCTCGCGGAGGTGCAGCTGGCCCACCAGGCCCGCGGTGCGCAGGCCCCTTCGGGGGACAATGGCGGCGTCAGGGAGGCGCAGTGATGAACCCCGAGGTTGGCGGCACGGTGAGCACTAACAAGTTCGACAGCATCGAACGCGCGTTGGCCGACATCGCGGCCGGACGTCCGGTGGTGGTGGTCGATGACGAGGACCGCGAGAACGAAGGCGATCTGATCTTCGCCGCGGAGAAGGCGACGCCCGAGCTGGTGGCGTTCATGGTCCGCTACACCTCCGGCTACATCTGCGTCGGCATGCCCGGTGAGGACTGCGACCGCCTCGACCTGCCGCCGATGTACTACTGGAACCAGGACCGCAAGGGCACCGCGTACACGGTCACCGTGGACGCCGCCGACGGCGTGACCACCGGCATCTCGGCCTCCGACCGCGCCAAGACGCTGCAGGTGCTGGCCGGTGAGGAGTCCACGGCCAAGGACCTCACCCGTCCCGGCCACGTGGTTCCGCTGCGCGCCCGCGACGGCGGCGTGCTGCGTCGCCCCGGCCACACCGAGGCCGCGGTCGACCTCTCCCGCCTGGCCGGTCTGCGTCCGGCCGGTGCGCTGTGCGAGATCGTCAGCCAGAAGTCCGAGGGCGACATGGCCCGCCGCGACGAGCTGGAGGTCTTCGCCGAGGAGCACGACCTGGCGCTGATCACCATCGCCGACCTGATCTCCTACCGCCGGCGCTTCGAGAAGCAGGTCGTGCGGGTCGCCGAGGCCCGGATCCCCACCGCGCACGGCAACTTCCGCACCGTCGGCTACGACAGCACCCTCGACGGCATCGAGCACTTGGCCCTGGTCTACGGCGAGATCGGCGACGGCGAGGACATCCTGGTGCGGGTGCACTCCGAGTGCCTGACCGGTGACGTGCTCGGCTCGCTGCGCTGCGACTGCGGCCCGCAGCTGGACGCGGCCATGGAGAAGGTCGCCGAGGCCGGTCGCGGCGTCGTGCTCTACATGCGCGGGCACGAGGGCCGGGGCATCGGCCTGATCCACAAGCTGCAGGCCTACCAGCTGCAGGACGACGGCGCCGACACCGTGGACGCCAACGTCGAGCTGGGCATGCCGGTGGACAGCCGCGACTACGGGCAGGGTGCGCAGATCCTGTGCGACCTGGGCGTGAAGTCGATGCGGCTGCTCACCAACAACCCGGCCAAGCGGGTCGGCCTGGAGGGCTACGGGCTGAAGATCGTGGACCGGGTGCCGCTGCCGATCCGCCCCAACCCGGAGAACATCCGCTACCTGCGGACCAAGCGCGACCGCATGGGCCACGTGCTGGACAATCTCGACGACGGCGAGGATTCCTCGATCAACGGCGAGACTGGAGTGACGGCATGAGTGGCGAGGGGCGGCCGCGCGTCAGCGTGCCGAAAGCCGGCGAGCTCCGGCTGGGCATCGCGGCCATCCGCTGGCACGAGCGGTTCGTGGAGCAGATGCTCTCACGCGCGTTGGCGGCGGCCGAGCAGGCGGGCATCGCCGAGCCGACCGTGGTGCGAGTGCCCGGTTCCGTCGAGCTGCCGGTGGTCTGCCAGCAGCTGGCGCACCAGCACGACGCGGTGGTGGCGCTCGGCGTGGTCGTCCGCGGCGGCACCCCGCACTTCGAGTACGTCTGCGACTCGGTCACCCAGGGCCTGACCCGGGTGGCGCTGGACGAGTCCACGGCGATCGGCAACGGCGTGCTGACCTGCGACACCATGGAGCAGGTCGAGGCGCGAGCCGGGTTCGAGGACTCGGTGGAGGACAAGGGCTTCGAGGCCACCGCGGCGGCTCTGGAGACCGCGCTGGTGCTGCGGGAGCTGCGGGGCTGGGACGGCGAGCGGGGGTTCTTGTGAGCGTGGAGGTCCGACCGCGCAAGGTTCGGCGGGTGGCGATCCCGATCGCGGTGGTGCTGATCGTCGTATTCGTGATCGTCGGGCTGCTACTGGGGGACACGCCGACCGGGGCGTACTTCTCGGTGTCCGACCAGATCTCGATGGGTCTGCTGGGCGTGCTGCTGGCGGCCGGGGTGATGCTGCTGACGCGGCCGCGGCTGCGCGCCGACGCCGACGGGCTGGAGGTCCGCAACATCATCGGCACCCACCGCTACTCGTGGCCGATCGTGCAGGCGGTGACCTTCCCGGACGGTTCCGCGTGGGCCCGCCTGGAGCTGCCCGAGGACGAGTACGTGCCGATCATGGCCATCCAGGCCTCCGACGGCGAGCAGGCCATCAAGGCGATGCGCGACCTGCGCGAACTCCGCCGTCAGGCCCAGGACGCCTGATACGGCGTGGCATACATGAGTCTGGGCACCCGCAGTCCAGGCGGGCGCTGAGGTTCCGCTACCCGCACCGCCACGCAGAACGAGTCCAAAAACAGGTTCTAAAACTGGCACGAGGCCCGCGACCAATGTGGTCGCGGGCCTCGTTGCTGCTCAGCGGGCATCCGCTCAGCGGGCGTCCACGAGGTCGCAGACGAAGACCAGGGTCTCGTTGGGGGCGATGACCCCGCCCGCGCCGCGCTCGCCGTAGGCCATCCCCGGCGGGATGACGAGCTGGCGACGGCCGCCGACCCGCATGCCCTGCAGGCCCTGGTCCCAACCGGCGATGACCTGGCCGGCCCCGAGCGTGATCCGCAGCGGCTCGCCGCGGTTCCAGCTGGCGTCGAACTCCTTGCCGGTGCTGTGCGAGACGCCCACGTAGTGGACGGCGACCGCGGTGCCCGCGGTGGCCTCCTGGCCGTCGCCGACGGTGATGTCGTTGATCACCAGCTCGGCCGGGGGCTCGCCGGTGGGCTTCGCGATCTTCGGCTTCTCGATGTTCACGTGCGTTCTCCTCGATTCGTGTTGCGTCCAGCGCTGCTGGGGAATTCTCCCGGACGATCCGATGCGGAGCACACGCGCCCGCCGATGCGCGATCGCTGCTGCGGGCTCGTGCTGCTACCTGCTCGCGCACTGCGGTGACGGTCAGGGGCGGTCAGTCCAGGCGCGGGTCAGGGCGTGGACGGCCTGGTCGAGGAGTTCCGGATCGCGAGATGGGCCACTTCGTGGAGGGAGCAGCGATGGCGCTGACCGAGGCGGACTACATCTGGATGGACGGCGAGCTGGTTCCGTGGCAGAACGCCCGGATCCACGTGCTCAGCCACGGACTGCACTACGGCACCGGCGTGTTCGAAGGAGTCCGCGCGTACTCCACATCGGACGGACCGGCGCTGTTCCGGCTCGACGAGCACCTGGACCGGCTGTTCCGCAGTGCCAAGATGCAGCGCATGAAGTTGCCGCGCGACAAGGCGGAACTGCGCGCGGCGACGCTGGAACTGGTGCGCACCAACGGTCATCGCTCCTGCTACGTGCGGCACCTCGCGCACCTCGGCTACGGCGCGATGGGCGTCGACCCCACCGGTGCTGAAGTGCAGATGTCGATCAGCAGCTGGGAGTGGGGCGCCTACCTCGGCGACGCCGCGGAGCAGGGCGTCCGGCTGATGACGAGCTCTTGGCGCCGAAACGATCCGACCGTGGTGCCGACGGCGGCCAAAGCCACCGGTCCTTATCTGAACTCCGCGCTGGCCAAGCTCGAAGCTCGCGAGGCCGGGTTCGACGAAGCGGTGCTGCTGAACACCGACGGGTACGTGAGCGAGTGCTCCGGCGAGAACATCTTCATCCGGCGCGGCGACGTGCTCTACACCCCACCGTCCAGCGCCGGTGCGCTGGAAGGCATCACGCAAGACACGGTCGGGGCGTTGGCCGCGGACCTGGGGATCACCGTGCGGCGCGAAAACCTGCTGCGCTCCGATCTCTACGTCGCCGACGAGATGTTCCTGTGCGGCACCGCGGCCGAGGTGACACCGGTGCGTTCGGTCGACAACCGGGAGCGGCCGGACAGCCGCGCCAAGGTCGTACGGTCGACCAGGGCGCGGCCGTCGCGGTAACGGATCGGTAGGCGGGTCATGGGGTGGCCGTCTCGTGGGGGATTGCCTCGACGAGCGTTTCGCCTTTGTGCTGTGTGAAAACGACGGCGAAGTCTCCGCAGTTTTCGCAGCTAAAGATCAGCGAAATGTTCTAGGTGCGTGCCCATCGTTTCCGAGCAGCGCGGACATACGAGCGAGTCACCATCAAGCTGGATCATATTGCCCCATCGTCTCGTTGAGCGCCAGGCGCTGCCCGATGGTGAGCAGCGCGATTCCATCGTACGTAGCCGAGCAGACACCACGGCATGGACGGCTGGTGCAGGAACGCAGGGCGTGTGCGTGGGTTGCTACGGCAGCAGGGGTGGAGGGGTTTAGTTCGTTGATCGCTGACGGCGCTTTTTGGTCATTACAGTGGCGAGGGTCGCGGCTATCCCGCCGAGTGCCGCCCCGGATGCTGCCACCATCGCTGTGTAGCTCTGGCTGGTGTTTGGTCCTGCCGGGATGGCGTTGCGCATTCGTTCGTCTGTCCAGTACCCCGTCTCCGCGGTAGAAGGCATGGAGGAGACTGTGGGCGATACCGGTTCTGCGACGTTTCTGGCAGGTTCGGCGGTACGGCTGGATGACACGGCAACGGCTGTAAGAGCTACAACAGCGCCCAAGACGGCCCCTCCGGCAATCAGGCCGATTCGCGTGGCAAGACTCATGTCGCCGCCCTCGTCTTGTTTCCAGATTTTGTTCTTTGTCAGCAAAGCTACCCGTCCATATTCTCCCTGTACAGCGCCCCTTCTCGCGCGTCCTCGAAGTACGGCGAGTAATTATTGTTGAACGCAGTGGCCGACTGTGAAGACCATATTGCGGGCAGGGCTATTGACAGCGGAACCAGAACAAACCATGTCCGCGCCATTTTCGGTTGTGAAAGATACCTTCCCAACAACATTTGATCGATAGGGCATCATGCTTGGTACGGAGGGAGGCGCCGGTTCGGCGAGTCGTCGGGTTGGCTCAGCAGATTGTGTCTCCAGTGGGATCGTGCTCTGTGCATGCTGCGCCGGTGGGGTTGCGGGAATCGCCTTGGCTTGGCGTTCCGGGGTCCAGTACTCGCTTGCGCTCCTTAGCTCCTGAGAGCTCACTTAGCGTTCGACGGTCTGAGATGGTGAGCCCTCAGCCTTCTCTTCAAGCGGCGAAGCGGAGGCCGCCGGAAATATCGCAGCCCCCAAGATAGCAATAGTGCCGATTATGGATAATGCTGTCCGTTTTGTCACTCAAGCATTCTTGCGGGCAGCGTTTTGAACGACCGCGGTGTCGGACGCGCTGAACCGCAGCTCGGGATCGGCGGTCAAGCGGGCGACGCCGTGCAGGGCGGGCAGTGCCATCGGGGGTACCTCTCGTGCTGCGCGCGTACGCGCGTGGGGCCGGGTCGTCCGGTCGCGACCGGACGGTTTGGGGTTACTTCCACGTGGCGTTGGCTGCACTGCCCGGCAGCTCCGGCAGTTCTTCGTCGAGGTAGCGCGCTTTCCGCGCGCGGTGACGTCGGCGTCGGTGAACGCGAGCCCGAACGAGCGCTTGAGTCGCGCAATGAACTGCTCCGCCGCGGCGAAGCGGTCGGCGAAGCGCACGACTACTGCGCGGAAGCAGTGTCCACAGCTCAGTAGGTGCTTCCGGGCCTGAGCAGGGCTGCGGTTCGGGTGGTGGGGGTTCTTGACTCGGGTTCCATAACGGTGTTTCATAACATCGTTACGGAATCTGAGGGGGTTGCATGCCGGAGTTCTCGTTGAGCGCGGCAAGTCAGTACGTCGCGGGCGTCGTGCTGCTGACGATCGTCACGATCGAGTTCGGTGGTTGGTTCCTGACCAAGGTTGTTCAAGGTCGGGTGCCGATGACCGAGTTCCAGCGCAACTTCGCCCGCGCTGGGCATGCGCACGCCGGAGTGCTCGTCACGCTCGGGCTGGTCTGCCTGGTGCTCGTCGACGCCACCGCGCTGACCGGTGCGCTCGGGTGGTTGGCCCGGCTCGGGGTGCCGGCTGCGGCGGTGCTGATGTCGGCCGGGTTCTTCCTGTCCTCGCTGGGGCGGGACGTGCACCGGCCGAACCGGCTGATCGCACTGGTCTGGCTGGGGGCGCTGTCGCTGGCCGGTGGCGTGGTGACGCTCGGCGTCGGGTTGCTGGTGGCATGAGGTCGTGAGTGCGTAACAGTGTTCGAACACTGTTACGCACTCACGACCAGCTCAGCGGGGGCGGACTGCTGGGGCGGAGAGGGCTACCAGGAGGGCGAGGGCGGCTGGGACGGCGAGGCCGATGCTGAGGTCGGTCCAGCTGGAGATCAGGCCGATCACCACCGGGCCAGCCAGCAGTCCGCCGTAGCCGAGGGTGCTGACCTGCGCCAGGTCTCGGCCGCTGCGGCTGGGGTCGCGGTTGCCCGCCGCGTTGAAGACCTGCGGGATGATGCACGAGAGTCCGATGCCGAACAGCGCGAATCCGATGATCGCCGCCACCGGGTGGTGCAGCAGCAGGCCGATCCCCAGGCCGGTTCCAGCGATCGCGCCGCAGCAGCGGACCAGCACCACTGGGCCGAGCCGGGCGACCAGGAAATCGCCCAGGAATCGGAAAATGGCCATCATCGCGGAGAACACCGCGTAACCGATCGCTGCGATCGCCGGGGTGGTCTCCAGGACGTCGTGCAGGTACAGGGGCGACCAGTCGGCCATCGAGCCCTCGCCGACCGAGCAGAAGAACGCCAGCACGCCGAGGAACAGGATTCCGGGCGAGATCCCGCGCCGCTGTGGCGAAGAACCGCTCTGCACAGGGGTTTCACGGGGGAGCAACTCGTGTCGAGCCAGTAGTGACACCACGGCGAGTGCTGCTGCGACGAGTGCGAAATGCGTGCCCACGCCGACCGAAGCGTGGGCGGCCAGTGCGCCGACCCCGGCGCCGAGCAGGCCGCCGACGCTGAACATCGCGTGGAAGGTGCTCACGATCGGTTGCCCGTAGCTGCGCTGCACCTGCAGCGCGTGGGTGTTCATAGCGACGTCGACGGTGCCGTGACTGGCGCCGAACGCCAGCAGGCCGATCAGCAGGAACGGCAGGTCGGTGGCGAAACCCGGCAGCAGCAGGCTCGCCGACATCGCCAGCCCTGCCGGGCCCAACACCCGGGCACTGCCGAACCGGTCGGCGAGGTGCCCGACGGCCTGCATCGCCAGCACCGAACCGGCCGCGACCGCGAACAGCGCCAGCGTCACCTGCCAGTCGTCCAGGCCGAGGTCCTGCTTGATCGCCGGGATCCGCGCGGTCCAGGTTCCCAACGCCGCGCCGGTGATCGTGAAGTAGGCAGTGACGGCCCAACGCGCCCGCTGCGGGACCACGATCGCCTCAGACAACGCGGACCTCCACTCCGGCCGCCGCCAGTTCGGTGCGCACTTCCTCCGGTGCGGAGGCGTCGGTGACGACCACGTCGAGATCCGTGACCGGGCAGACGAGTCCGAGGCCGGTGCGGGCGAACTTCGCCCCGTGGCAGACGGCGACGACGCGCTGGGCGGCCTCCACCGCAGCCTGTTTCACCGGCACTTCCTCCAGGTCGTGCGCGGTCAAGCCGTGCTTGGCGGACAGCCCGCACACGCCGAGGATCGTGGTGTCCACCCGCAGCGCGCGCAGCGAGGCCTCCGCGAGGTGGCCGGTGAACGACAACTCACCCGGCTTCGCGCGTCCGCCCGGCAGCAGCAGGTCCACCTGCGGCACGTTGCTCAGCGCGTTCGCCGCGTGCATGTCCAGCGGGATCGCGGTGAGGCGGCGGCGCGCGAGCCGCTTGGCGACCTCGAGCGTCGTGGTGCCGGAGTCGAGGATCACCGATTCGCAGTCGGTGATCAGCTCGTCGACCGCGGCGGCCAACCGCTGCTTGGTCGCCAGCTCGTCGCGCTCGCGCAGCGGGAACGGCGCCGAGTGGCCGCGCAGGAAGCTCACCGCACCGCCGCGCACCCGGCGCAGAACGCCCTGCTCGGCGAGCTGGTCGAGGTCGCGGCGGATGGTCATCTCCGAGCAGCCGGTCGCCTCGGCCAGCTCAGCGACCGTGACGTGCTCGGCCAGCCGCAGCCGTTCGACGATGGTTGATGTGCGTTCCGAACTCTCCACGGTTTCGATCGAACAGCAATCATGTGCGAAGTGCAATAGAACGAACAGTGCATGTGATCGAGCCCGCTGGGGTGGGTGGTGGTGAATGGGGGACAATGGACGTCGACGCTGTGACGAGCAGGTCGTCGACGCCGTAGGAGGAAGATCGTGAGCGTGGCCCAGGAGCGCAACCTTCGATTGGTGCGAGACGTTCCGGCCGAAGCCGGCGTTCGGCTCGGCGACATCAGACTGCGCAACCGCCTGGTGACCTCGTCCAGCCTTCTCGGCTACGGCGTGGCCAACGCCAAGGTGATGGCCTACGGCATGAGCCCGATCTCGCACTTCGTCCCGCTGGAGCGGTTCGGTGCGATCACAACCCGCACCGTCACCGTCGAACCCCGCGAGGGGCACTTCACCACCAAGGACGACTGGGCGCTGAACGAGCTGCCCGCGTTGCTCAAGCGCTACGGGCAGGCGCTGCGGCAGGTCGATGGCGGCTGGCTCAACGCCTTCGGCTGGTGCAACGTCGGCATCGACGCCTACCTGCGCGACTACTATCCGCGCACCCGCGAGCAGAACACCATCATCTCCGTCGGCGGGTTCTCCGCCAAGGAGTTCGTGACCCTGGTCGACAAGGTCAACGCCGCAGTACCGGCCGGCGATATCGCCGCGGTCGAGTTCAACGTCTCCTGCCACAACGTCAACTTCGACTTCGACCAGATCATCGAGTCGGTGCTGGCCGAAGCGGTCCCGCGCAGCAACCACCCGGTGATCCTGAAGCTCTCGCCGGACTACGGCTACGTGGCCCACGCCAAGCTGGCGGCCAAGCACGGGGTGTCCGCGCTGACCGCGATCAACACCGTCAAGGGCCTGCGGCTGGACCCGAACACCGGGCAGCCGCTGCTGAAGAACGGCTTCGGCGGCCTGTCCGGGCGCGCGATCAAGCCGATCGGTTTGCGGGTGGTCAAGGAGCTGCGCGACTCGGGCGTGAGCCTGCCGATCATCGCCACCGGCGGCATCCGCAGCTTCGACGACTGCCGCGAGTACTTCTGGGCGGGCGCCGACGCGGTGAGCCTCGGCAGCGCCAGCTGGTTCGCCAGCTACCCGGGCTACGCGCTGTCGCCGTTCTACGGCGCGCGCATCCGGAACGTGCTGCGCCGCATCGAGAACTACCAGCCGCCGGCCCGCTGATCAGCCCTCCCAGCTGGGAAAACGGCGACGGCTGCCGCCCCCGTGGTAAGAAGTGATCAGGGACACAAATCACTTCTGGGGAGGAAGCTTTGGCTGGTTACGGCGATCACGGCAGCAGTCTGCGGGATCTGCCCCGGTTGCGGGCGACGCGGCGCGGCCGGGTGTCGAGTTGGGACCGCACCGGGGGCAACACCGACAACGTCCGCGTCGAGCCGGGGCAGACCCGTGAGCTGGCCGACATCCGCGGCCCCGGTGTGATCACGCACATCTGGTGCACGGTGGCGCTGGACCACGTGGGCAAGCCCGCCGAGCTGGAGGGCGACTACCTGCGGCGACTGGTTCTCAAGATCACCTGGGACGACCAGTCGCAGCCGGCCGTGCTGGTGCCGCTGGGCGACTTCTTCGGCATGGGCCACGGGCGCAGCGCCAACTTCGTGTCCGCGCCGCTGCAGATGAGTCCGCAGGACGGCAAGGGCTTCAACTGCTGGTTCGCGATGCCCTTTGCCGGGCGCGCCCGCGTTGAGCTGATCAGCGAGCTGAGCGTCAAACCGGTGACGTTCTACTTCTACATCGACTACGAGACCTACACCGAGGCCGACCCGGAGCTGGGCTACTTCCACGCGCAGTGGCGGCGGCAGAACCCGACCGACGGCGTCGAGCAGGGCAACCAGACCAACGAGGAGTTCCTCTTCGGCGGCACCAACATCGGCGGCGAGGGCAACTACCTGATCCTCGAGGCCGAGGGGCGCGGGCATTACGTCGGAACCGTGCTCAACGTGCACAACCTCCGCCGCACCAGCGATTGGAACTGGTACGGCGAGGGCGACGACATGTTCTTCATCGACGGCGAACCGTGGCCGCCGCGCTTGCACGGCACCGGCACCGAGGACTACTTCAACACCGCGTGGTGTCCGGCCCAGACCTACCACGCGCCCTACCACGGCCTGACCATGCCGGGCAGGGAGAACTGGAGCGGCCAGGTCTCCTACTACCGGTTCCACGTCGAGGATCCGGTGGTGTTCGACAAGTCCATCAGGGTCAGCATCGAGCACGGCCACGCCAACAAGCGCTCCGACGACGTCTCCTCGGTCGCCTACTGGTACCAAACCCTCCCAGCACTCCCGATCACCCTCGCCCCGGTCGAAGAGCGCATCCCGCGCCCCCTGTAACCCCGGATCGAAAAATCGCTCAGACGGCGCAGCGGAGGGGGCCTCCGTTGTAGGTGACCGCGTCGGTGAAAGCGGCGGCCAGGTCGAGGTCTGTGTTGTCGGCTTCGGCGTAGGCGCGGTGGAGGTTGAGGACGATTCGTTCGGGGTCCGGCCAGGTGGCGAATTCGCCGAGGTCGCAGCGGTTTGCCGCTTCTAGTGGGGTTAGGCCGTCTGTGCGGGCTTGGCGGGCTGTGCCGAGGACGAACCTGTAGTAGCGGGCATGGTTTTCGAGGATGCGGGGGAGGGACAGGCCGGGGAAGACCGGGCCGTGGCCCGGGACCACGGTTTTCGCGCGGAACCCTGCTAGCCAGTCGAGGGATTTCAGGGCGCCTTCCAGAGATCCCATGAACACCAGCGGGGTTACGCCGTGGAAGATCAGGTCACCGGTGAACAGGACCTCCGCGTCCGGGACCCATGCCACGACGTCGCCGCGGGTGTGCGCGGGATGGCCGGGGTGGTGCAGCTCGATCCGGCGGCTGCCTGCGTGCAGGGTGAGCGAATCCTCCAGCGTCACCGTTGGGGCGCGGTGTTCGGTGATGCCCCACCGTGGCGGTGGGTTCCAGACCGGAGGCGGGTTCTGAAGCATCGTGTCGTTGAGGATGCCGTCCCGGGTCGCTGGGTGTCCAATCAGGACGGTGGACTCCGGGAGCAGGGCGTTGCCGTGCGTGTGATCGCCGTGCATGTGGGTGTTCACCGCGAACCGGATCGGCGCGTCTGCGCTGGCAGTGCGCACGGCATCGAGGAAGCGCTGCGTGCGTTGTGCCGTCGCGCAGGTGTCGATCAGGACTGCTGCGTCGTCGCCGAACACCGCTCCGGCGTTGTTGATCCACCAGCTGCCGTCCGGTTGGACCCAGGCGTGCACTCCGGGGGCGACCTCGGACAGCGTTGCGCGATCGGGGTCGGTTTTCACGGCTGACCTCCCAGCTGCTGCGGGAAGCGCGCGGCTTCCCGAGCCGATCATCGTCGTGGATCACCAGTGTGCCCCGCCGCACTGGCGGGTGGAGCGCCGCGCACCGAGATCCGGGCAGTCGGACTTCGCACGTAGGGTGGTGGTGTGGCCGATCCGTCCACCTACCGACCCGCACCCGGCACGATTCCGGACGCCCCCGGCGTTTACCGGTTCCACGACGCCGGTGGCCGCGTGATCTACGTCGGCAAGGCGAAGAGCCTGCGCAGCAGGCTGTCGTCGTACTTCGCCGACCTGGCCGGGCTGCATCCGCGCACCCGCCAGATGGTCACCACCGCCACCGGAGTGCAGTGGACCGTCGTCGGCACCGAGGTCGAGGCGCTGCAGCTGGAGTACTCCTGGATCAAGGAGTACGACCCGAGGTTCAACGTCCGCTACCGCGACGACAAGTCCTACCCGGTGCTGGCGGTGACGCTGCACGAGGAGTACCCGCGGCTGTCCGTCTACCGCGGACCGCGGCGCAAGGGCGTGCGCTACTTCGGTCCCTACGCGCACGCGTGGGCCATCCGCGAGACGCTCGACCTGCTGCTGCGGGTCTTCCCAGCGCGCACCTGCTCCGGCGGGGTGTTCAAGCGGCACTCCCAGATCGGCCGCCCCTGCCTGCTCGGCTACATCGGCAAGTGCTCGGCGCCGTGCGTCGGCCGGGTCGACGCCGACGAGCACCGCAGCATCGTCGAGGACTTCTGCGACTTCCTGGCCGGGCACACAGACCAGCTGATGCGCAAGCTCGACAAGGAGATGCAGGCCGCCTCCGCTGAGCTGGAGTTCGAGCGCGCCGCCCGGCTGCGCGACGACCTGGAGGCGCTGCGGCGCGCGATGGAGAAGCAGGCCGTGGTGCTCGGCGACGGCACCGACGCCGACGTGGTCGCCTTCGCCGAGGACGAGCTGGCCGCCGCCGTGCAGGTCTTCCACATCCGCGGCGGTCGAGTCCGCGGTCAGCGCGGCTGGGTGATCGACAAGGTCGCCAAGGCTGATGGCGCAGAGATGGACACCTCAGAACTCACCTCCCAGTTCCTCACCCAGTTCTACGGCGAGCAGGCGTCGCTGGCCGACCAGGCCGACGCCGGCGGGAGCCCGGTGCCGCGCGAGGTGCTGGTGCCGCAGCTGCCCGAGGACGCCGAGACGATCGCCGGCTGGCTCGGCGAGCTGCGCGGCAGCCGGGTGAGCCTGCGGGTGCCGCAGCGCGGCGACAAGCGGGCGCTGATGGAAACTGTCGAGCGCAACGCCAAGGAATCCTTCCAGCAGTACAAGCTCCGCCGCGCCGGTGACCTGACCGCGCGCTCCGCGGCGCTGCAGGAGCTGCAGGAGGCGCTGGCGCTGGACACGGCGCCGCTGCGGATCGAGTGCATCGACGTCAGCCACGTGCAGGGCAGCGACGTGGTCGCCTCGCTGGTGGTGTTCGAGGACGGCGTGCCGCGCAAGTCCGAGTACCGCCGCTTCGAGGTCCGCGAAGGCGCCGAGGGCGGCGACGTGGGGTCCATCGACGAGGTGGTGCGCCGCCGCTTCCACCGCTACCTCAGCGAGGTCGGCGAGACCGAGACCGAGAAACCCGAAGAGCCGCAGGTCGGGGCGGGCGTCGACCCGGAGACCGGCCGTCCGCGCAAGTTCGCCTACCCGCCGAACCTACTGGTCATCGACGGCGGCGCCCCGCAGGCCAACGCCGCCGCCGATGCGCTCACCGAAATGGGCATCACCGACGTCGCGGTGATCGGCCTGGCCAAGCGGCTGGAGGAGGTCTGGCTGCCCGCCGACCCGGACCCGGTGATCCTGCCACGCACCAGCGAAGCGCTCTACCTGCTGCAACGGGTCCGTGACGAGGCGCACCGCTTCGCCATCAGCTACCACCGCAAGAAGCGCGGCAAGCGCATGACAAGCTCCACATTGGACGCGATTCCGGGACTGGGCGAAACCCGCCGCACGGCGCTGCTCAAGCACTTCGGTTCGGTGCGCAAGCTGCGCCAGGCCGGGGTGGACGAGATCGCCGAGGTTCCCGGGATCGGCCGCCGCACCGCCGAGACCGTGCATTCGGCGCTGGCGGCAGACGGGGGAGCCGGGTCTGGCCCGGCGACGAAGAACACTGAAGGGGAGAGCAGTGACTGAGGAGTCGGGCATCGAGGTCGCGGTGGTCAGCGGCCTGTCCGGGGCGGGCCGCAGCACCGCGGCCAAGTGCCTGGAGGACCTGGGCTGGTTCGTGGTGGACAACCTGCCGCCCGAGCTGATCGCCACCATGGTGGAGTTGGGGGCGCGCTCCAGCGGCGCGGTCACCCGCGTCGCGGTGGTGATGGACGTGCGCAGCCGCGCGTTCACCGAAGACCTGGGCGCGGTGATCAGGGACCTGGACGCCCGCGGCTACAAGCCGAAGGTGGTGTTCCTAGAGGCCACCGACGAGGTGCTGATCCGCCGCTTCGAGGGGGTGCGGCGCAGCCACCCGCTGCAGGGCGAGGGACGACTGGCCGACGGCATCGCCGCGGAGCGCTCGCTGCTGTCCCGGCTGCGCTCCGAGGCCGATCTGGTGCTGGACACCTCGAACCTGTCGGTGCACCAGCTGCGGTCCAAGATCGAGGACGCTTTCGGCACCGAGGCCAGCACCCGCACCCGCGTCACCGTGCTGTCCTTCGGCTACAAGTACGGCCTGCCGATGGACGCCGACCTGGTGATGGACTGCCGGTTCCTGCCCAACCCGTTCTGGATCCCCGAGCTGCGCGAGTTCAACGGCCTCGACGACGAGGTCCGCAACTACGTGCTCGGGCAAGAGGGTGCCGAGGAGTTCCTGCAGAGCTACCAGCAGCTGCTGCGGCTGGTCGGCGCCGGCTACCACCGCGAGGGCAAGCGGTATCTGACGCTGGCGCTGGGCTGCACCGGCGGCAAGCACCGCAGCGTCGCGCTGACCGAGGAACTGGCCCGCCGCCTGGCCGAGGACGACGGGATGATGGCCAAGACGGTGCACCGGGACCTGGGGCGCGAGTGAGCGGGGAGCTGCGCGCGGTCGCCCTCGGCGGCGGGCACGGTCTGCAGGCGACGCTGTCAGCGCTGCGCCAGATCACCTCGGACGTCACAGCCGTGGTGACGGTGGCCGACGACGGCGGTTCGTCCGGTCGGCTGCGCCGCGAACTCGGCATGCTGCCGCCCGGTGACCTGCGCAAGGCGCTGGCCGCGCTGTCCGACAGCGACCCCGACGGGCAGCTGTGGTCGACGGTGTTCGAGCACCGCTTCGGCGGCAGCGGCGCGCTGGCCGGGCACGCGGTGGGCAACCTCGTGCTGGCCGGGCTGCTGGAGGTGCTGGACGACCCGGTGCAGGTGCTCGACCAGGCTTGCCGCTTGCTCGGCGTGCAGGGCCGGGTGCTGCCGATGTCCACCGAGCCGCTGGACATGTCCGCCGACGTCGTCGGCCTGGACGCCGACCCGAACGCGGTGCGGACCATCCGCGGCCAGGTTGCCATCGCCAGTACGCCTGGTCGGGTGAAACAGGTCAGCTTGCAAGCGAATGGCGGGGCCCGCCCGGCAGCCTGTCCGGAGGCGGTCGAAGCAGTGCTGTCGGCGCACTTGGTGCTGCTCGGACCGGGTTCGTGGTTCACCAGCGTGCTGCCCCACCTGTTGGTCCCGGAGCTGCACGAAGCCTTGGTGCGCACGTCGGCGCGCCGGTTCGTGGTGCTAAACCTGGTTCCGCAGCCCGGGGAGACGGCGGGTTTCTCGCCCGAACAGCACCTCGACGTACTCTCGCAGCACGCACCGCGGCTGCGAGTCGACGCAGTGCTGGCCGACGCGAACTCGGTTCCCACACCGGACCGGCTGCGCGCAGCGGCGACCGAACTGGGTGCGCGGACTCTGCTGGACGAGATCGCCGCACCCGCCGTGCCGGGACGGCACGACCCGCAGGCGCTCGCAGCATGCCTGCGGGTCGCACTGGAGAGGAGGACGGACCGGTGGCGATGACCGCGGCGGTCAAGGACGAGTTGAGCCGGTTGTCGGTGACCAAGACGTGCTGCCGACGGGCTGAGGTTTCCTCGTTGCTGCGCTTCGCCGGTGGCCTGCACATCGTTGCCGGCCGGGTGGTGGTCGAGGCCGAACTGGACAGCGGCTCCACGGCGCGCAGGCTGCGCAAGGAGATCCACGAGCTGTTCGGGCACCACTCCGACGTGCACGTGATCACCTCCGGCGGGCTGCGCAAGGGCACCCGCTACGTGGTGCGCGTGGTGCGCGACGGCGAGGGCCTGGCCCGGCAGACCGGCCTGTTGGACCCGCGCGGACGTCCGGTGCGAGGCCTGCCCGCGCACGTCGTCTCGGGCGGCGCCTGCGATTCGGAAGCGGCCTGGCGCGGCGCGTTCCTGGCGCACGGATCGCTGACCGAACCGGGGCGCTCCTCGTCGATGGAGGTCACCTGCCCCGGCCCGGAGGCGGCGTTGGCGCTGGTCGGCGCGGCGCGGCGGATCGGCGTGGCGGCCAAGTCCCGCGAGGTGCGCGGCGCGGACCGGGTGGTGGTCCGCGACGGCGACGCGATCGGCGCGCTGCTGACCCGGCTCGGCGCGCACTCCAGCGTGCTGTCCTGGGAGGAGCGGCGGATGCGCCGCGAAGTCCGGGCGACCGCGAACCGGCTGGCCAACTTCGACGACGCGAACCTGCGCCGCTCGGCGCGCGCCGCGGTCGCGGCCGCGGCCCGGGTGGAGCGGGCGCTGGAACTGCTCGGCCCGACGGCGCCGGACCACCTGCTGGTCGCAGGTCGACTGCGGTTGGCGCACCGGCAGGCCTCGCTGGAGGAACTCGGTCAGCTGGCCGACCCGCCGATGACCAAGGACGCGGTGGCCGGCCGGATCCGCCGCCTGCTGGCGATGGCCGACAAGCGCGCCCGGGAATTGGGCCTTCCGGACACCGAATCCGCGGTCACCGCGGAGATGCTCGAAGCCGACGCCTGATCCGACTTCTCGATCGCGGATTCAACGGGAACTGCGATCAGCTCGCGGGGAAATCCACAGTTTCAATTGGAACTGTGGATTTCCCGGGGCGGCCAGAACCGGTGCAGAGATTCCGATCACGGATCCGGAGCGCCGCGCCGGCCGGAAAAGGTGCCGATGACCAGCGGTGATGCGGGTGTTCGGTGAGTCGTGCGCGTCCGGTGGTGGTCGTTGCCGATTCCCGGGGTGAGCCGCCTCGCCCGTCCGTGTGCGGTGGCCCCGATGGCAGATAGGGTGAAGTCGAGACCATCAACCTCACCCGCCGCGTCGTCGGCCGGGTCAGTCACGAGGAGAGATCGGCGTGACCGTTCGCGTAGGCATCAACGGCTTCGGTCGGATCGGGCGGAACTTCTGGCGGGCCGCCACCGCCAGCGATCACGACATCGAGATCGTGGCCGCTAACGACCTGGGCGATGTCGCGACCATGGCCCACCTGCTGAAGTACGACAGCATCCTCGGTCGCCTTGACCAGGAGGTCAAGGTCACCGGTGAGGGCATCGAGGTGGGCGGCAAGCTCATCAAGATCCTCGCCGAGCGCGACCCGGGCAAGCTGCCGTGGGGCGACCTGGGCGTCGACGTCGTCGTGGAGTCCACCGGCTTCTTCACCAACGCCGCGGACGCCCGCAAGCACGTGGACGAGGGTGGCGCGAAGAAGGTCATCATCTCCGCCCCGGCCAAGGGCGAGGACCTGACCGTCGTGCTGGGCGTCAATGACGACAAGTACGACGGCTCGCAGACCATCATCTCCAACGCCTCTTGCACCACGAACTGCCTGGCGCCGATGGTCAAGGTCCTCGATGACACCTTCGGCATCGAGCAGGGCCTGATGACCACCATCCACGCCTACACCGCGGACCAGAACCTGCAGGACGGCCCGCACAAGGACCTGCGCCGCGCCCGCGCCGCCGCGGTCAACGTGGTGCCGACCGGCACCGGTGCGGCCAAGGCCATCGGCCTGGTGCTGCCGGAGCTCAACGGCAAGCTGGACGGCTACGCGCTGCGCGTCCCGGTGCCGACCGGCTCCACCACCGACCTGACCGCGACCGTCCGCGAGGGCGCGACCGTCGAGTCGGTCAACGAGGCCTTCAAGGCCGCCGCTGCCGAGGGCCGGTTCAAGGGCATCCTCAAGTACAACGAGGACCCGATCGTCTCCAGCGACATCGTCACCGACCCGCACTCGACGATCTTCGACGCGCCGCTGACCAAGGTCATCGGCAACCAGGTCAAGATCGTCGGCTGGTACGACAACGAGTGGGGCTACTCCAACCGCCTGGCCGACCTGGTCGACCTGGTCGGCAAGAAGCTGGCCTGACATCTGATCCGGAGACCCGCATGAGCCGTTGGCAGAGCCTCGGCTCGTGCGGGTTTTCCCGTAATTGAGGAGCAGAGCGTGAAGAACCTCGACGATCTGCTGTCCGAGGGTGTTCGGGGTCGGCGTGTTCTGGTGCGTGCCGACCTCAACGTGCCGCTGGACGGCGAGAAGATCACCGATGACGGCCGGGTGCGCGCCTCCCTGCCGACCATCCAGAAGCTGACCGAGGCCGGTGCCCAGGTGGTGCTCACCGCGCACCTCGGTCGCCCGAAGGGCGAGCCGGACCCGAAGTTCTCCCTGGCCCCGGTGGCCCGCCGCCTCGGCGAGCTGCTCGGCACCGACGTCCCGCTGGCCGCTGACCTGGTCGGCGACTCGGCGAAGTCCGTGGTGGCCGGGCTGACCGACGGCTCGGTGGCGCTGCTGGAGAACGTGCGCTTCGACGCCCGCGAGACCAGCAAGGACGACGCCGAGCGCGGCGCGCTGGCCGACGAGCTGGCCGCGCTGGTGGGCTCGGAGGCGGCCTTCGTCTCCGACGGTTTCGGCGTCGTGCACCGCAAGCAGGCTTCGGTCTACGACATCGCCAAGCGGCTCTCGCCCTACGCCGGTGGGCTGGTGCTCGCCGAGGTCGAGGTGCTGCGCACCCTGACCGGCGACCCGAAGCACCCCTACGCGGTGGTGCTGGGCGGCTCGAAGGTCTCCGACAAGCTCGGCGTCATCAAGGCGTTGCTGCCCAAGGTCGACAAGCTGCTCATCGGCGGCGGCATGGCCTATACCTTCCTGGCCGCGCAGGGCCACGAGGTCGGCGCCTCGCTGCTGCAGGAGGACCAGATCGAGTCCACCAAGCAGCTGCTGGCCGAGCACGGCGACAAGCTGGTGCTGCCGGTGGACGTGGTGGTCGCCGACCGCTTCGCCGCCGACGCCGAAACCCAGGTCGTGGCCGCCGACGCGATCCCGGCCGGCTGGATGGGCCTGGACATCGGTCCGCGCAGCGTCGAGCAGTTCGCCGACATCCTGAGCACGTCCGGCACGGTGTTCTGGAACGGCCCGGCCGGCGTGTTCGAGTTCCCGGCGTTCGCCGAGGGCACCCGTGGTGTCGCGCAGGCCATCGTCGACTCCGACTCGTTCAGCGTCGTCGGTGGCGGTGACTCGGCCGCCGCGGTGCGGACCCTGGGTCTGCCGGAGGACGGCTTCTCGCACATCTCCACCGGTGGTGGGGCCTCGTTGGAGTACTTGGAAGGCAAGGACCTGCCCGGTGTGGCCGTCCTGGAAGGTGAGCGCTGAACATGGCCAGGACGCCGCTGATCGCGGGCAACTGGAAGATGAACCTCAACCACCTCGAGGCCATCGCCCTGGTGCAGAAGCTCGCCTTCTCGCTGCCCGAGAAGTACTTCGCCAAGGTGGAGGTGGCGGTGCTGCCGCCGTTCACCGACATCCGCAGCGTGCAGACCCTCGTCGACGGGGACAGGCTGCTACTCAAGTACGGCGCGCAGGACATCTCCGTGCACGAGTCGGGTGCCTACACCGGTGAGGTGTCCGGCCCGATGCTGGCCAAGCTGGGCTGCACCTACGTGGTGGTTGGCCACTCGGAGCGCCGCGAGTACCACGCCGAGACCGACGAGCTGGTCAACAAGAAGGTCCGCGCGGTCCTGAAGAACGACATGTCGCCGATCCTGTGCGTTGGCGAGCAGCTGGACGTCCGCGAGGCCGGCAACCACGTCGAGCACTGCACGACGCAGCTGATCAACGCGCTCAAGGGCCTCAAGACCGAGCAGATCAGCAAGGTCGTCGTGGCCTACGAGCCGGTTTGGGCGATCGGCACCGGCAAGGTGGCCACCGCTCAGGACGCGCAGGAAGTCTGCGGCGCGATCCGCGCGGCCCTGGCCGAGAAGTACGGCAAGGAGATCGCCGACGAGGTGCGAGTGCTCTACGGCGGCTCGGTGAAGTCGAGCAACATCGGCGACCTGGTCGGGCAGTCGGACGTGGACGGCGCCCTGGTCGGCGGTGCGAGCCTCAACGGTGACGAGTTCGCCAAGCTCTCCGCCATGGCGGCCGGCGGCCCGCTTCCGTGACCCGGGACTGGTGAAGCACGAGGGGCGCCCTTCAACCGGGTAAAACTGGTGAAAGGTGCCCCTCGCGCAGTTTTCCCACCCTCGGGGATGCCTCCGGTGGAGCAGTGTGAGAGCGTCTCCGTGGCAAACCGTGGACAGTGGTCAACTCGCTGTTGGCGGCCCGGTACGCTGGGTGGCGAACCGCTGTGCGAACGAGGACGTGATGACTCTTTTCCTGCAGATCATGTTGATCGTGACGAGTGTGCTGCTGGTGCTGCTGGTGCTGCTGCACCGGGCCAAGGGTGGTGGCCTCTCCTCGCTGTTCGGCGGCGGTATGCAGTCCAACCTGGCCGGTTCCAGCGTGGCGGAGAAGAACCTCGACCGGATGACGTTGTTCGTCATTGCGCTGTGGGTGATCTCCATCATCGGGATCGGCCTGTTGATCAAGATCGGTTGATCGGTCGGCACCCAGCCGGTCGACGACCCATGGCCGCTTGGTGGGTGAGGATTGGATGACTGGTGGTAACGCCATCCGCGGCACGCGCGTGGGCTCCGGCCCGGCGGTGAGCGAGGCGGAACGGGGGGAAGCCGCGCCGCGCAAGCGCGTCGACTACTGGTGCAGCAACGGGCACCACAGTCGGCAGTCGTTCGCGATGGACGCTGATGCCCCGGAGGAATGGGACTGCCCGCGCTGCGGATTGCCAGCGGGCCTGGACCAGGAGAACCCGCCTTCGGCGCGGCGCAACGAGCCGTACAAGAGCCACCTGGCGTACGTCAAGGAGCGGCGCAGCGACGAGGACGGCATGGCCATCCTGGAAGAGGCGCTGACCAAGCTCCGCGCGCGCAAGGGACGCTGAGCTCAGCAGAACCGGGTCAGGTGAGCGATCACCTGACCCGGTTTTCTGCGTCAACAGGAACTTTCCCCTTCGGTTTCGGGGACGGCGGCGAGCATGTGCCGCAGGACGCGCAGCGTCGTCTCGATCTCCGCGTCGGTGAGGTCGCCCCCGACTCGCCCCATCGTTTCGTGCTCGCGCTGCTGCAGCGCGTTGATCGCGGCGCGGCCCTCTTCGGTGAGTTCCACCAGTGATGAGCGGCGGTGCGCGGGGTTCGGTTTCAGCGCGACGAAGTCCTGTTCCAGCGCGTCGTTGACCATGCGCTGCACGAACTGCCGGCTCAGCTCCAAGGCTCGCGCGATCTGGGGGACCGTTTCGACGGCGCCGGTCAGCTCGAGTCGTTCGAGGACCGCGCGGACGCCGATGGGCAGGCCGTTGCGCGGGCTGTCGTGCTCGACCAGCCGCGCCACCCGGCGGTACAGGGGGCCGAGGACGGCGTAGACCTCGGCCAGTCGCGGTCCGAGCTGTTCCGGCGAGAGCGAAGAGTTGTCAACCACGGTGTCATTATGGCACTTTGGTTGTCATGAACGCTATCGAATCCATGAAGATCCCGGTTCCCGACGGCGAGCTCTACGCCGAGGTGGTGGGCTCAGGTCCGCCGATCGTGCTGCTGCACGCTGGTTACCTCGGCGTGGGGATGTGGGATGAGCAGCTCGAACTCGCCGAGGACCACCAGCTGATCCGCTACGAGGCGCGTTCGCAAGGGCGCTCCAGCACGGCGATGCGCGACCACCACCCGTACCAGGACCTGCTGGCCGTGCTGGACCACTTCCAGCTCGAAAAGGCTTCCCTGGTGGGGAATTCGATGGGTGGAGCGACCTCGTTGACGTTCGCGCTCGAGCACCCGGACCGGGTGCGGCGGATGGTGCTGTTCGGTCCGGGCGTCCCGCCGGTGGAGTTCCACGATCCGTTCATCCTCGACGGCTACCGCGAGCAGGAAGCCGCGAAGGAGGCGATGGACGCCGACGGGTACGTCGAAGCCCTCCTGCGCCTCGCGGTGGACGGTCCGCGCCGCCAGCCCGACCAGGTCGACACGGAGATCCGGCATAGGTGCCGGGAGATGGCGATGACGACGGTCATGAACCACCACACCGCGACCGGCGCTCTGCTGGAAATAGACGTGCGCGGTCGGTTGGAGCACATCACCGCGCCGACCGTGCTGGTGGTCGGTGAGCTGGAATCCAGCGACCTGCACCGGATGGCCGGCGAAGCGGCGCGGCGGATGCCGAACGCGGAACTGGTCGAGTTCGGCGGTTGCGGGCACATGACGGACATGGAGGACCCGCGGCGCGCCAACGACCTCATCCGGCGGCATCTGGCCTGATAAAAAATGTGGGAGAGGTGTCGATTTCGGTGCTGCCCGTTCGATGCGTTGGTGAGGGGCCGGGAACGCCGGCCGGGAGAGACCAGGAAGTGCCCCCGATGCGCTACATGATGATCGTGAAGGCCACCGCCGAGACCGAAGCCGGCGAGATGCCGAGCGAGGAGTTGCTCAAGGAGATGGGCGACTACAACGAACAGCTGGTCAAGTCCGGTGTGCTGCTCGCGGGTGAAGGCCTGCACCCCAGCTCGGAGGGTTTCCGCACCGAAATCGCCACCGGTGGTGGGCGATCCGTGGTGGACGGACCGTTCACCGAGAGCAAGGAGCTGATCGCCGGGTTCTGGCTGCTCCAGGTCCGGTCCCGCGAGGAGGTCCTGGAGTGGGCCAAGCGGTGCCCGGAGCCGGTCGAGGTGCGGCGGGTCTTCGAAGCCGCGGACTTCGAGATGTCCGCGGAGGAAGCCGAGCGCGAGGCGAAGCTGCGCGAGGAAGTGCGCAAAGCGGGCGGAATCGCCTGAGCGGGCGAGGTCGTTGTGCTGAGATGGCATGGTGACGGTTTCCGACACCCACCGCGCCATCGAGGCGGTCTGGCGGATCGAAGCGCCCCGCGTCATCGCCGGACTGGCCCGGATGGTGCGGGACGTCGGCCTCGCCGAGGAGTTGGCGCAGGACGCGCTGGTCATCGCGCTGGAGAAGTGGCCGGAGACCGGTGTTCCGCCCAACCCCGGCGCGTGGTTGACGTCCACCGCCAAGCACCGGGCGATCGACCAGCTGCGCCGCAACGAGCGGTTGGTGCGCAAGCAGCAGGAGATCGGCCGGGACCTGGAGCACCAGCAGCACACCGAGAGCGAGGTGGACTTCGGTCCGGACTTCGGCGATGACCTGCTGCGCCTGGTGTTCACCGCCTGCCACCCGGTGCTGTCCGCCGAGGCGCGGGTGGCGCTGGCGCTGCGAGTGCTGTGCGCGTTGACGACCAAGGAGATCGCCCGCGCGTTCCTGGTGCCCGAGCCGACCATCGCCCAGCGCATCGTGCGGGCGAAGAAGGCGTTGGCGCGCAAGCAGATTCCGTTCGAGGCGCCGAGCGGTGACGAGCTCCCGACGCGGTTGCCCGCGGTCCTGGAAGTCGTCTACCTCATCTTCAACGAGGGTTACACGGCCACTTCCGGCGCGGACTGGATGCGCACCGAGCTGTGCGACGACGCGCTGCGGCTCGGCCGGATCCTGGCCGGTCTGGTGCCCGGCGAACCCGAGGTGCACGGTTTGGTGGCACTGCTGGAGATTCAGGCCTCCCGCTCCGCCGCGCGCACCGGGCCGACGGGGGGAGCCGGTGCTGTTGCTGGAGCAGGACCGCGCCCGCTGGGACCAGCTGCTGATCCACCGCGGGCTCGTCGCGCTCGAGCGGGCGGAGCAGATCGACGCACCGCCCGGCCCGTACCAGCTGCAGGCGGCGATCGCGGCCTGCCACGCGCGGGCGCGCACGGTGGAGGAGACCGACTGGGCGCGGATCGCCCGGATCTACGAGCAGCTCTCGGAAGTCACGCCCTCGCCGGTGGTGGAGCTCAACCGCGCGGTGGCGGTGTCGATGGCGTTCGGTCCCGAGCACGGCCTGCACCTCGTCGACCAGCTGGTGGCCGAAGGCTCCCTGCACGACTACCACCTGCTGCCCAGCGTCCGCGGCGACCTGCTGGTCAAGCTCGACCGGCCGGCCGAAGCCCGAGCCGAGTTCGAACGCGCCGCCGAGCTGACGGCCAACACTCAGGAGCGAGACCTCCTCCTGCAACGCGCCGAAACCTGCGGCTGATCGGCCGGTGTGGTGTTGATCGCGCTGCCGGGCGGCTGGTGGCTACCGGTGGGTACGCTCTCGGTCCACGTAGCGCGAGCTGGGAGGATGCATGACTCTGGCGACGGCTGACCTCGCGGACCGGGAAGGCCCGGAGGTGCGCAGCTGCGACGTGCAGTTCCGCGACATCGGTGGGCGCGCGGCGTTCGAAGGCCGCATCCGCACCGTCAAGTGCTTCCAGGACAACGCCCTGCTCAAGGAGATCCTCTCCACACCGGGCGACGGTCAGGTGCTGGTGATCGACGGTCAGGGCTCGCTGCACACCGCGCTGATGGGCGACCTGATCGCCGAGCTCGGCCGGTCCAACGGGTGGAGCGGCGCGATCATCAACGGCGCGGTTCGCGACTCCGCGGTGCTGGCCGAGATGGACTTCGGCGTCAAGGCGCTGGGCACCAACCCGCGCAAGAGCACCAAGACCGGCGAAGGCGTCGCCGACGAGGTGATCGAGCTCGGCGGCGTCCAGTTCGTGCCCGGGGAGTACGTGGTCGCCGACCACGACGGCGTCGTGGTGATCACCGCACCGTAGCCAGCGCCGTGCGTCGGCAGCGGGCACAGCGGAAGTACTGTGGGCACCCGTGCTAGCTCTTCTTTGCTGGTTTCCGCAGCTCCCTGCGGTGCGCACCCGTCCGGCCGTGCCGGTCGTGCTCGGTTTCGCCGTGATCATCCTGCTCGGCACCGTGCTGCTCACGATGCCCTTCGCCGCCGAATCCGGCGAGTCCACCGGGTTCGTCGCCGCGCTGTTCACCGCGACCTCCGCGGTGTGCGTGACCGGGTTGGTCGTCGTCGACACCGCGACCCACTGGTCCACCGCCGGAGAAGTGATCATCCTGGCGCTGATCCAGATCGGCGGCCTGGGCATCATGACCCTGGCCTCGCTGCTGAGCCTGCTGGTGTTCCGCCGGTTCGGGCTGCGCATGCGGTTGACCGCGCAGGCGGAGACCAAGGCGATCGGGCTCGGTGACGTTCGCCGTCTGGTGGGCAACGTGTTGCTGCTGAGCCTGGCCTTCGAACTGGTCGTCGCAGTGCTGCTGACGGCTCGGCTGGCCATCGGCTACCACCTCGGATTCGGCCGGGCCGTTTACGAAGGCGTGTTCCACGCGGTCTCGGCGTTCAACAACGCCGGGTTCGCGCTCTACACCGACAACCTGATGGGTTTCGTCACCGACCCCTGGATCTGCCTGCCGATCGCGGCCGCGGTGATCGCCGGCGGGCTCGGGTTCCCGGTGTGGATCGAGCTGTTCCGCCGGTTTCGCCAGCCGCGGCGCTGGAAGCTGCACGTCAAGATCACGCTGCTGGCCACGGCGGTGCTGGTGGTCGGTGGAACCGTGGTGATCACCGCTGCCGAGTGGGCCAACCCCGGCACGCTGGGACCGCTGTCCTGGCCGGGCAAGCTGCTGGCCGGGTTCTTCGCCTCCGTGGTGGCCCGCACTGCCGGTTTCAACAGCGTCGACGTAGGTGAGATGCACTCGGGCACGCTGCTGGTGCAGGACATCCTGATGTTCATCGGCGGCGGCAGCGCGGGCACCGCCGGCGGCATCAAGGTCACCACCTTCGCGCTGCTGGCGTTCGTGATCCTGGCCGAGATCCGCGGCGAGCCGACCGTGCACGTGATGGGCCGTCGGCTCCCCGCCGGCGTGCAGCGGCAGGCGCTGACCATCGTGCTGATCGCCGTCGGAGTGATCATGGCGGTCGTGCTGGCGTTGCTGGTGATCACGCCGTTCAGCTTGGACCAGGTGCTGTTCGAGGCGGTATCGGCCTTCGGTACCGTCGGCCTCTCGACCGGCATCACCGCAGACCTGCCAGAAGTGGGGCAACTGCTGCTGGTGGTCCTGATGTTCATCGGCCGGCTCGGCCCGGTCACTCTCGCTTCGGCGCTTGCCCTGCGCGAGCGGACCCGCCGTTACGAACTACCCGAGGAGAGACCCATCGTTGGCTAGGAACGACGCAGCGAACCAGATCGTGGTGATCGGCCTGGGCCGGTTCGGCAGCTCACTGGCCAGCGAACTGGTGCGCCACGGTTCGGAGGTGCTGGCCATCGACTCGCGGCCGACCGTGGTGCAGCGGTTCGCCGACGAGCTGACGCACACCGCGGTCGCCGACACCACCGACCCGGAGAGCCTGCGCCAGCTCGGCGTGCACCAGTTCAACCGGGCGGTGGTAGCCATCGGCACCGAGCTGGAGGCCAGCATCCTGACCACCTCGCTGCTGGCGGACTTCGGCATCCCCAACATCTGGGCCAAGGCCACCAGCCGCCAGCACGGCCGGATCCTGGAGCGGGTGGGCGCGCACCACGTCGTGCTGCCGGAGCACGAGATGGGCAAGGAGACGGCGCACCTGGTGATCGGCCGGATGCTCGACTACATCGAGCTGGAGGAGGAGCACTACGCGCTGGCCAAGACCCTCGCGCCCGCCGAGGTGTTGGGCCGCCCGCTCGGCGACACGCGCGTGCGCTCGAAGTACGGCGTGACCGTCGTGGCCATCAAGCGGCCGGGGCAGGCCTTCACCTACGCGACGACCGAGACAGTGGTGCAGGACGGTGACATCCTGGTCGTCGCGGGCAGCAGCGAACAGGTGGAACGCTTCGCCGAGCTGACCTGATCAGCCCGCGTAGTGCTCGGCGACGACCCGGGCCATGGCTTCGGCGGCGTTGGTGGTCAGGGACTTGGCGCTGAAGAAGATGTCGCCCTTGACGTCGGACTGCTCGGCGTTGAGCGTCAGGTGCTTCGACAGCTCGCCGGGGTCGGTCCAGCCGTCCTGGCCGACCCGGTATGCCGCCTGTCCGATGTAGAGGTCCACGCCGGTGCCGGCCACCGTTTTGGACCACCAGGGGACCAGCTTCGCGTAGTCGGCTGCGGAGTGGCCGATCGGCCAGTAGACCTGCGGGGCGATGTAGTCGACCCAGCCCTCCTGCACCCACTTGCGGGTGTCGGCGTAGATCGCCGAGTACGACTCCAGGCCGCTGGTGTCCGAACCGGCCGGGTCGCTGGAAGCGTTGCGCCAGATGCCGAACGGGCTGACGCCGAACTTCGCGTCCGGCTTGGCCTCGTGCACCCGCGTGTCCAGATCGGACACCAGCTGGTCGACGTTGTGCCGCCGCCAGTCCTCGATGTTGGCGAAGTCCTTTCCGTGCTCGGCGAAGGTCTTCTGGTCCGGGATCTGCTGGCCGTCGGCGGGGTAGGGGTAGAAGTAGTCGTCCAGGTGCACGCCGTCGACGTCGTAGTTGCGCACCGCGTCCATGATCGCCTCGGTGACGAACTCGCGAGCCTCGGGAACACCGGGGTTGTAGTACAGCTTGCCGTCGTAGGCGAAGGTCCAGTCCGGGTGCTTGCGCGCGGGGTGTTCGGGCACCAGCTTCTGCGGGTCGTCCTGCATGCTGACCCGGTAGGGGTTGAACCAGGCGTGGAACTGCAGACCGCGCTGGTGCGCCTCGTCGACCAGGAACCGCATCGGGTCGTAACCGGGGTCCGCGCCCTGTGCACCGGTCAGCCAGTGCGACCACGGCTCGTGCGGCGATGGCCAGAACGCGTCCGCGGTCGGCCGGACCTGCACGAACACCGCGTTGAGCTTGTTGCTCACGGCCTGGTCGAGCAGCTCGCGGTACTCGGCCTGCTGCTGCTCGGCGGACAGGCCGGGCTTGCTCGGCCAGTCGATGTTGGTCACCGACGCGATCCACATCCCGCGCATCGCCGTGCTCGGCCCCTTGGCCGCCGCGCCGGTGGCGCTGAACAGCCCCAGCAGGACCGCCACCATCCCCAGCGCCAGGACCAGTGCGCTGGTCCGGATCCGGCGCAACCCCTGTGCACGAGTCATTCAGCTCGCCTCCGCCGCTCGTCGTCACCGCGCGGCACAGGTTACGGGTCGCGGCGTACTTTTCGCCGCAATGGCGAGGAATTACCACCTGATCCGCTGGGTCACCGCGCGGTTGCGAGTCGCCGGGTCAGGTGCTGCACGGCGCGCTCGCTGTAGGCGGAGGGGATCGTCTCGCTGAGCTGCCGGGCCCGGTCGGCCAGCGCCGTGGCGCGGTCGACGTCCTGCGCGCGCAGGTGCGCGTGCGCGAGCCAGGTCGTGTAGAGCGCGGTCTCGCGGACACGGCGGTGGTCGCAGCTGCCGATCGCGGAGGTCAACCGCTGCCGGGCTCGCTGGTGCTGCCCCAGCGCGGTGTCGACCCGACCGACGATGATGTCCATCTCTTCGGGGGTCAGCCAGTAGATCCAAGCCGGGTCCGGGTCGTCGTCGCGGCGGTCGCCGTACTCGTCCTGCGCACGCTGGATTGCTGTGGCGGCCTGGCTGAACTCGCCCGCCTCCACGTGAGCCCACGAAGCCCGCGCGTGCAGCAGCGCCCGCACGGTGGGGGTGGCGGCGCTGCGGTCGAGGCCGCCGATGCGCGCCAGCGCCGACCGGGCCAGCAGAACCGCGTCGTGCGCTCGGCCGAACTCGGTCAGGTGACCGGCCAGCGCCGACACCACCTGCGCGGCCAGCACCGGATCGTCGGCGGCGTGCGCGGCCTGGATGCCGCTGAGGTAGTAGTGCTCGGCGGTCGCGATGTGCCCGCCGTCGGCCGTCGACCAGCCCGCCAGCTGGCACAGCTCCGCGACGGCCCGCAGCAGACCGCGACCGACCTCCTCCGGATAGCTCGCGGTGCGCAGCAGGGACGCCGTGCGAGCGACTTCGCCGCGGATGGTGGTGTGCAGGTCCCCACCAGCGACGACGTCGTCGGCGTGGTGCAGGTACCGCAACCGGGCCTGGATCCGACCGAGCGTGCCGAGCCCGACTCGCCGACCGGTCTCGCTCGTCCAGGCCACCGCGGGCGGCGGTGGGGTGATCAGCCACTGGTGGGCCACCCGCACCGCGCGATCGCCGGTCAGCGCGGGTGCGGGGGAGTTCTCCGCGAGGCGGGAGACGAGCCCGTCGCGCTCCGCCGAGGTCCACACGTCCTTGATCAGCTCCACGGGATCGACCGCGGGGAGCTCCCGGACGGGTGCGGGGACCGGGGTGGGTGCGCCGGGAAGCAGTGCGGCGAGTTGGTCCAGTGAGAGCCCCAGCTCGCGGGCCAGCGCCTCCCGCATCCGAGGAGTGGGAGTGGAGGCACCGCGTTCCCACCGCGCCACGGTGGAGACGTCCACCTCGAGCCGGTGCGCCAGCGTCTCCTGGGTGTGGCCGCGGCTGCGGCGCTTCTGCGCGAGGTCGGACTGGCGTGCCACCCGGCTGACGTTACGCGCCGAATCCGCCCGTCTCCAGCGCGTTCCAGCAGGTGCCGGGTTGTTGCCCGGTTCGTGCTCTGGTTCGCGCGACGCCGTAGCGGTGAACTCGGTTCGTCCCGCTCCCGCTGAGGAAAGGAAGCAGTCGATGCCGCTGCTGCGAGACCCCGCGCTGGCCGACGACGGTGCCCGCAAGGTCGAGTTCGCCCATCGCCGCATGCCCGTCCTGGCCGGCCTGACCGAGCGCTGGGCGGCGGAGAAGCCGCTGCGCGGCGCGCGCATCGCTGCCTGTCTGCACGTCACCACCGAGACGGCGAACCTGTGCCGAGCGCTGGTCGCCGGTGGCGCCGAAGTGGCGCTGTGCGCGTCGAATCCGCTGTCCACGAAGGACGATGTCGCCGCGGCGATCCAACGCGACCTGGGCGCTGAGGTCTTCGCGCTCTACGGCTGCGACCGCGAAACCTACTACCAGCAGGTCGAAGGCGCGCTCGGCATCGAGCCGACGCTGATCGTCGACGACGGCGCCGATCTGACCGCCACCGTGCACGAGCAGCGCCCGGAGCTGCTGCCCGCCATCATCGGCGGCACCGAGATCACCTCCACCGGTGTGATCCGGATGCGCAACATGGCCGCCGATGCGGCACTGCGCTACCCGGTGCTGCCCACCAACGACGCGCTGACCAAGCACCTGTTCGACAACCGCTACGGCACCGGCCAGAACACCATCGACGGAATCCTGCGCGCCACCAACATCCTGCTGGCCGGCGCGACCGTGGTGGTGGCCGGTTACGGCTGGTGCGGGCGCGGTGTGGCGGCGCGGGCCCGCGGCATGGGCGCCGAGGTGATCGTCACCGAGGTGAACCCGGTGCGGGCGCTGGAAGCCAAGCTCGACGGCCTCCGGGTGCTGCCGATGCACCGCGCCGCCGCCGAAGCCGACCTGGTCATCACCACCACCGGCAACCGGGACGTGGTCACCGTCGAGCACATGCGGTCGATGAAGGACGGCACCGTCATCGGCAACTCCGGGCACTTCGACCTGGAGATCGCGGTCGACGACCTCACCAGCACGGCGACCAGCCGCCGCTACCTGCGCCCGAACTGCGTGGAGTACACCCTGCCCGAGGGACACCGGATCCTGCTGCTGGCCGAAGGACGCCTGCTCGGCCAGGCCGCCGCCGAAGCCCACCCGGCCGAGGTCATGGACATGACGTTCGCGACCCAGGCGCTGGCGGTCCGTTACCTGGTGGAGAACGCGGGCGAGCTGGAACCGGCGGTGCACCCGATCCCGCAGGAGATCGAGAACGAGGTCGCGGTGGCCAAGCTGGCGGCCTACGACATCACCATCGACCAGCTCACCCCGCGCCAGAACGAGTACCTCACCTCATGGCAGTTCGGCACCTGACGAGCGCTGCCGCGACCAGAAGGCCCCTGCCTCAGGCCGATCGCGCGTTCTGCTGTTCGCGTCGCGCTTCCGCTGCGAGGCGCAGGGTTCCGCGTGCAGCGATGCCGCCTCGTCCACGCCCCAGCGGTGCAGGTAGACGAGGAGCTGGGTGAGGACCGTGTCGTACTCCACCAGCTGACCGGGTTTTTCAACGTGTACTTCCGCGCGGAGCCGCCAGCTGCTGCAAGGCGGTCCCGCCGGCCGGTCCGGATCGGGAAACCGCGCAGCTCCCCGCCGGTCCGGGCGGGCCGAAGGCGTTCGGGTCCTGCCGATGGCCGGTCTGGATTCGCGTCGTTCCTCCGGTGCGTGCATCTCGCTCCTCTGGGCGATGAAGCGTGAATCCCGGTTTAACGCCTGGACCGCCCGGCCGCCCAGGGGGGAACAGGCAGTGCGTGGGCAGACTTCATGCCCTTCGCATTTCCCGCGCCACCTGGCCTGAACGCGCGGAAAGCGCCTCCCGGCAGCGAAATCGCTTTCCAGGAGGCGCTTTCCGGTGCGTCAGCTCGGGAGCTGGGCCGCTGCCTCGGAGTCGAGGAGCCAGAGCGTGCGGTCGCGGCCGCGGGCTCCTGCCGCTGGGATGTCCACCGGATTCGCTCCGCCCAGGGCCGCTACCACCGGTTCGGCCTTGGCCGCTCCGGTGGTCATCAGCCAGACCTGCGCGGCTGCCTGGATCGCCGGGAGTGTCAGGGAGATCCGGGTCGGCGGTGGCTTCGGGCAGTCGTGCACGCCCACCACCGTTCGCTCGGTCTCCCGCACGTACGGGGTGTCCGGGAACAGCGACGCCGTGTGACCCTCCTCGCCGACGCCCAGCAGCAGGAGGTCGAAGCGGGGCACCGCGATGTCGGTGACCGGGGCCGCCGTGGTCGCCAGGACCTCCGCGTAGTGCGCTGCGGCGGCATCGGCGTCCGCGCCGAACTTGCCGTCCGACGGGGCCATCGGGTGCACCCGTTCCGGGTTCACCGCGACGTGGTCCAGCAGTGCCTGCCGGGCCTGGGTCTCGTTGCGCTCCGGGTCGCCGTCCGGCAGGAACCGCTCGTCGCCCCAGTAGAAGTCCACATTGGACCAATCCACTGCGTCGCGGGCGGGGGAGCAGCGGACCTGCTCGAGCACGCCGATGCCGGTGCGGCCGCCGGTGAGCACCACCGAAGCCACCCCGTGCGCGGCCTGGGCGTCCACCAGCGCGATGATCAACCGCGCGGCCGCCGCAGCGGCCAGCAGCTCGCCCGAGTCGTGCACCTCCACATCGGGATGGGTCATGACTCGTCCTCCGCCTGCGCCGGTGCGTCCTCGTCGCGGACGATCTTGTCCAGGCCCTCGAGAGTGGCCTCGTAGATCTCGTCCGGGTCGAGGCGGCGCAGCTCCTCGGTGAGGCAGTCGCGGACCTCGCGGCGGTGCAACGACACCCGGCGGTCCGGCTGCCCCGGCTGGGTCAGCGTGCCCACCTTGCCGTCCGGGCGGACGATCTCCACGTTGCCCGACGGGCGCTCCAGCACGGCCGAGACGATGCCCGGCCCGCGCGGGTGCTCCAACCGGCGCACCGGGATCTCCAGGTAGCTGGCCAGCCACGCCGCCAGCAGATCCGTCGACGGGGAATCCGCCGCGCCGGTCACCGTGGCCGCCGCGACGGCCTCGTGCGGCGGCAGGTCCATCGCCGCCGTCAGCATCGCGCGCCACGAGGTCAGCCTGGTCCAGGCCAGATCGGTGTCCCCGTCCGCATAGGAGTGCAGGCGCTTCTGCAGGGACGCGATCGGGTCCGCCTCGTTGGCCGCGTCGGTGATGCGCCGGTGCGACAACGCGCCGATCGGGTCCTTCGCCGGGTTGTCCGGGGCGTCGGTCGGCCACCACGCCACCACCGGGGCGTCCGGCAGCAGCAGCGGCACCACCGAGCCCGCGCCCTCGTCGGCCAGCGGCCCGTACAGGCGCAGCACGACCACCTCGGACGCGCCCGCGTCACCGCCGATGCGGATCTGGGCGTCCAGCCGCGGTGCGGCCTGCCGCGCCCCGCTGGCCACCACGATCACCCGGCACGGGTGCTCCCGGCTGGCGTCGTTGGCAGCCTGGATGGCCTTCTCCACCTCGGTGCCGTCGCCGGTGACGACCACCAGCGTCAACACCCGGCCCAACGCGACCGCGCCACCGGTCTCGCGCAGCTCCACCAGCTTCTTGTTGACCTGCGAGGTCGTGGTGGACGGCAGATCGATGATCACGGTCGCCTCCAGACGCGTCCGGTGCGGGCCAGCATGGCGTCCGCCGACGGCGGACCCCAGGTGCCCGCCTTGTAGGGCTCGGGCTTGCCGCGGGCGGCCCAGTGGTTGAGCACCGGGTCGAGGATCTTCCAGGACAGTTCGACTTCTTCGTTGACCGGGAACAGCGACGGCTCGCCCAGCAGCACGTCCAGGATCAGCCGCTCGTAAGCCTCCGGCGAGGACTCGGTGAAGGCGTGCCCGTAACCGAAGTCCATGGTCACGTCGCGCACCTCCATCGAAGTGCCCGGCACCTTCGCGCCGAAGCGCATCGTCACGCCCTCGTCCGGCTGCACCCGGATCACCAGGGCGTTCTGCCCCAGATCCTCGGTCATCGTGCTGTCGAACGGCAGGTGCGGGGCGCGCTTGAAGACCACCGCGATCTCGGTGACCCGGCGGCCCAGCCGCTTGCCGCTGCGCAGGTAGAACGGGACCCCGGCCCAGCGGCGGCTCTCCACCTCGAGGGTGATCGCCGCGTAGGTCTCCGTGATCGAGTCGGACGCGAACCCGCCCTCCTCGTGCAGCCCCGGCACCAGCGAACCGCCCTGCCAGCCACCGGTGTACTGACCGCGCGCGGTGGTCTGGTCGAACGGGCCGACCGGCTTGGTCGCCGAGAGCACCTTGACCTTCTCCGCGCGCAGGTCCTGCGGCGAGAAGGAGACCGGCTCCTCCATGGCGGTCAGCGCCATCAGCTGCAGCAGGTGGTTCTGGATGACGTCGCGGGCCGCGCCGATGCCGTCGTAGTAGCCCGCGCGACCACCCAGACCGATGTCCTCGGCCATGGTGATCTGCACGTGATCGACGTAGTGCGAGTTCCAGATCGGATCGAACAGCTGGTTGGCGAAACGCAGCGCCAGGATGTTCTGCACCGTCTCCTTACCGAGGTAGTGGTCGATGCGGAACACCGAGTCCTCGGGGAACACCTCGTTGACGATGTGGTTGAGGTGCTGCGCGCTGTCCAAGTCGTGGCCGAACGGCTTCTCGATGACCACCCGGCGCCAGGAGTCGTCGGTGTGGTCGGTCAGCCCGGAGCGGGACAGCTGCTTGAGCACCGTCGGGAACGCCGACGGCGGCACCGACAGGTAGAACGCGTGGTTGCCGCCCGTGCCGCGCTCGGCGTCGAGGTGCTTGACGGTGTCGGCGAGCCGGTCGAACGCCTCGTCGTCGTCGAAGGAACCCGGCACGAACCGGATGCCCTCGGCCAGCCGGTCCCAGACGCTCTGGTGGAACGGGGTCCGCGCGTGCTCCTTGACCGCGTCGTAGACGACCTGACCGAAGTCCTGGTCGGCCCAGTCGCGGCGGGCGAAGCCGGTCAACGCGAAGCCCGGCGGCAGCAGGCCGCGGTTGGCCAGGTCGTAGATCGCTGGCATCAGCTTCTTGCGGGACAGGTCACCGGTCACGCCGAAGATCGTCAGACCGCACGGTCCGGCGATCCGGGGTAACCGCTTGTCCCGCGGATCCCGCAGCGGGTTCTGCCACTGCTGGTTTGGCGGGGTCACCGCGCACCTCCCTGCGCCAGGTCCTGCACGGCCTTGACCAGCTCGACCAGACCGGTCACGCGATCGGTGAGGTGCAGCCGCAGCACCGGCCGGTCGTGGTCGGCGAGCACCTGACCGTCGCCGAGCGCCTGGGCGCGCTGCAGACCGGCCAGCGTGTACGGCCGCTCCGGCACCTCCAGGTCCTGCTCGGCGTCCCCGGTGATCTGCAGGAACACGCCGTTCTGGTGGCCGCCCTTGTGGTACTGGCCGGTGGAGTGCAGGAACCGCGGACCCCAGCCGAAGGTGGTCTGCAGGCCGGTGCGGCGCGCCAGCTCCGGACGCAGCACCGCGGCCGAGGCGTCGTCGAGGCGGTCCAGGTAGGCCTGCACCGCCAGGTATCCGTTCTTCGGGGCGGTGGCCAGGAACGCGCGCAGCGCTTCGGACACGGTGCCCACTCCAGCCGAGAGCCAGTCACCGGAGGCGTGCACCTCGATCGAACCGTCCACCAGCGTCGGCGTCGCTGCCGGGCCACCGGCCGGGCCGTCCAGCAGCGCACGCGCGGCCTTCTTGGCAGCCTCCACGTCCGGCTGGTCGAACGGGTTGATTTCCAGCAGCCGACCAGCCAGCGCGGTGGCGAACTCCCACAGCAGGAACTGTCCGCCCAGCGGGCCCTCGGTGCTGATCTTCGCGCCTGCGACGGCCGGGCCGACCGCCACGGTGGTGGCGTCGGTGCCCGCGTCGGCGAAACCGGGCGCGTCGGTGCCCCCCACGACGACCGGCAGCAGGCCGGTGCCGTTCTTGCCGGTGGACTCGGCGATCAGCTGCTCGACCCAGTCGCCGAAGCCCTTGATGCCGGAACCGGTGTCGGCGAAGACGACCTTCTCCGCGCCGCCGGCGTGCGCAGCACCGAGAGCGGCGGCCAGCTGCACGGCCGGGTTGCTGTCGTCGTCGGCGCTCAACCGAGGGAACGCAGCGGCTGCGTCGTCGAGCAGCGCGGACACGTCAGCGCCGGCCAGACCCGCCGGCACCAGGCCGAAGGCGGTCAGCGCCGAGTAGCGGCCGCCCACGTGCGGATCGGCGGTGAACACCTTGCGATAGCCCGCCTCGCGCGCGGCCGACTCCATCGGGGAACCGGGATCGGTGACCACGATGATGCGGGTCACAGGATCGATTCCGTTTTGCTTGAAAGCCCGCTCGAAGATTCGGCGGTGCGAGTCGGTCTCGACGGTGGTGCCGGACTTGGAGGAGACCACCAGCACGGTGCGCTCCAGGTCACCGGCCAGCGCGTCGGCGACCTGCCCGGGATCGGTGGTGTCCAGCACGACCAGCGGCACCCCGGCGGTCGCGGTGATCACCTCCGGGGCCAGCGACGAGCCACCCATCCCGGCCAGCACCACGCGGTCCAAGCCCTCGGCGTGCAGTTCGGCGCGCAGCGCGTCGATCTCGGCCAGCAGCGGGCGGGAGCTCTCGTGCAGCCTCGTCCAGGACAGCCGGATGGATGCCTCGGGCTCGGCGTCCGGGCCCCACAGCGTGGCGTCCTGGGCGGCGAGCTTGCTGGCAACCGCATCGGCGGCCAACCGCTCGACCAGCGGTCGGGCCTCGGCCGCTAGCGCCACATCGGGAATGTCGACGGAAATTTCGGTTGCCATGTATTTCCTTAACAGCGCTCGATCTAGTTGGGGCCGAACAGCCCGGAAAGAGCGGGGGCGGGGCCGGTCCTCGACCGACCCCGCCCCCACTGCTCACTTGGCCTGCTCGAGCTGCTGGTCGACCGTCTCCAGCAGTTCGCTCCAGGACTTCTCGAACTTCTCCACGCCCTCGCGCTCCAGCACCGCGAACACGTCGTCGAGGTCGATGCCCGCCTTCGCCAGGTCGTCGAAGACCTGCTGCGAGGCGGCGGCGGTGCCGCTGACCGTGTCGCCGCGCAGGTCGGCGTGGTCTGCGGTGGCCTTCAGCGTCGCCTCCGGCATGGTGTTCACCGTGTTCGGCGCGACCAGCTCGTCCACGTAGCGCGTGTCGGAGTAGGCCGGGTCCTTCACGCCGGTGGACGCCCACAGCGGACGCTGCGCCTTGGCGCCAGCGGCCTCCAGGGCCTTCCAGCGCTCGGAGGAGAAGACCTCCTCGTAGGCCGCGTAGGCCAGGCGGGCGTTGGCGATCGCGGCCTTGCCGCGCAGCGCCTCACCACCGGAGATCTTCTCCAGCCGCTTGTCGATCTCGGTGTCCACGCGGGACACGAAGAACGACGCGACCGAAGCGATCTGGCTGATGTCGTGGCCGTTGGCCTTCGCCTGCTCCAGACCGGCGATGAAGGCGTCCATCACGTCGCTGTAGCGCTGCACCGAGAAGATCAGCGTGACGTTGACGCTGATGCCCTCGGCCAGCACGCGGGTGATCGCGGGCAGACCCTCGACGGTCGCCGGGATCTTGACCATCAGGTTCGGCCGGTCCACGGCCTTCCACAGGTCCACGGCCTCGGCGACGGTGCGCTCGGTGTCGTGCGCCAGCCGCGGGTCGACCTCCAGGGAGACCCGGCCGTCGACGCCACCGGTCGACTCGGAGACGTTGCGGAAGATGTCCGCCGCGTCGCGCACGTCAGCGGTGGTCAGCTCGCGGACGGTGTCGTCCACGCTGGCACCGCGGGCGGCCAGCTCACGCACCTTCTCGGTGTAGTCGGCCGCGTTGGACAGCGCGTTGGCGAAGATTGTCGGGTTGCTCGTGACGCCGACGACCGCCTGGTCTGTGATCAGCTCGGCGAGGTTGCCCGAGGTGATCCGCTGACGGGACAGGTCGTCCAGCCAGATCGAAACCCCGGCCTCGCTCAGAGCCTTGAGGTTCGGGTTGGTGGTCACAGAAATTCCTCCGCTCACGCCTGCTGGGCGTTGCTCAGGCTGCGCCGGGCCGCCGCGACAACGGCGTCGACGGTGATGCCGAACTCGTTGTAAAGGGTCTTGTAGTCCGCCGAGGCACCGAAGTGCTCGATGGACACCGACTCGCCGGAGTCCTTGACGAACCGGTACCACGGCAGCGCGATGCCGGCCTCGACCGAGACGCGGGCCTTGACCGCCTTCGGCAGCACCTGCTCGCGGTAGGCCTCGTCCTGTGCGTCGAACCACTCGACGCACGGCATCGAGACCACGCGGGTGGCAACGCCGTCGGCCTCCAGGATCTTCCTGGCTTCGACGGCCAGCTGCACCTCGGAACCGGTGGCGATCAGCACCAGCTGGGGCTCGCCGTTGCCGGCCTCGGCCAGCACGTAGCCGCCCTTGGCGACGCCCTCGGCGGTCACGCCCTCCAGCGTCGGCACGCCCTGACGGGTCAGCGCCAGACCGGCCGGGCCGCTCGGGTTCTCCAGGATCGTCTTCCACGCCGCCGCGGTCTCGTTGGCGTCCGCCGGGCGGACCATCGAGAAGCCGGGGATGGCGCGCAGCGATGCCACGTGCTCGATCGGCTGGTGCGTCGGGCCGTCCTCACCCAGGCCGATGGAGTCGTGCGTCCAGACGAAGATCGACGGGACCTTCATCAGCGCGGCGAGCCGCACCGCCGGGCGCATGTAGTCGCTGAACACCAGGAAGGTGCCGCCGTAGGGGCGGGTGCCGCCGTGCAGCGCGATGCCGTTGAGGATCGCGCCCATCGCGTGCTCGCGGATGCCGAAGTGCAGCGTGCGGCCGTACGGGCTGGCCGTCCAGGCATCGGTGGAGATCGACTCGGGGCCGAACGACTCGACGCCCTTCATCGTGGTGTTGTTGCTCTCCGCCAGGTCGGCCGAACCGCCCCACAGCTCGGGCAGCACGTCGGCCAGCGCGTTGAGGACCTCACCGGAGGCCTTGCGGGTGGCGATGGACTTGCCGTCGGCCTCCCAGGTCGGCAGCTTCTCCTGCCAGCCGGCCGGCAGCTCGCGGGTGGCCAGCCGGTCCAGCAGCGCCTTGCGCTCCGGGTTGGCCGAGGCCCACTTGTCGAAGGCGACCTGCCACTCGGCGTGCGCGGCCTTGCCGCGGGCGGTGACCTCGCGCGCGTGCGCCAGCACGTCGTCGTCGACCTGGAAGGACTGCTCCGGGTCCAGGCCCAGCGCCGTCTTGACCCCGGCGACCTCCTCGGCGCCGAGCGCGGCGCCGTGGGACTTGCCGGTGTTCATCTTGGTCGGCGCCGGGTAACCGATCACCGTGCGCAGCACGATCAGGGTCGGGCGGGAGGTCTCGGCCTTGGCGGTCTCGACGGCCTCCAGCAGGCCCTTGACGTCCTCGCCGCCGTGCACGGTGAGGACCTGCCAGCCGTAGGACTCGTAGCGCTTGGCGGTGTCCTCGGTCAGCGCGATGCGGGTGTTGTCCTCGATGGAGATCTCGTTCGCGTCGTAGATCACCGTGAGGTTGCCCAGCTGCTGGGTGCCGGCCAGCGACGACGCCTCGGAGGTCACGCCCTCCTCGATGTCACCGTCGGAGGCGATCACGTAGATGTGGTGGTCGAACGGGCTCTCACCGGCAGCGCTCTCCGGATCGAACAGGCCGCGCTCGCGGCGGGCGGCCATCGCCATGCCGACCGCGGTGGACAGGCCCTGGCCCAGCGGGCCGGTGGTGGTCTCGACCCCGGCGGTGTGCCCGTACTCCGGGTGGCCCGGAGTCTTCGAACCCCACTTGCGCAGCTGCTTGAGGTCCTCCAGCTCCAGGCCGTAGCCGGACAGGAACAGCTGAACGTACAGCGTCAGGCTCGAGTGGCCCGCGGAGAGCACGAACCGGTCGCGGCCGATCCACTCCGGGTCGGTCGGGTCGTGCCGCATGACGCGCTGGAACAGCGCGTAGGCCGCCGGGGCCAGGCTCATCGCGGTGCCGGGGTGGCCGCTGCCGCAGTTCTCCACCGCATCGGCGGCCAGCACGCGGGCGGTGTCCACCGCGCGCTGGTCCAGCTCGCTCCAGTCTTCGGGCAGTCGCTTGGTGGTCAAGCGGGCAAGGTCGTCGGTGACGGACACGGACGCAGCTCCAAGTTTTTCCATCGGCGGTATCCCGTTTACCGGGTGAATGCGGTCGCTGGACCGATTCGAACCGCGGTTATCCCTCGTCCGACGGGCAGCCTAGTCGTGTCCGATCAGCCACGTGCCGACCCGTCTGAATTGCGGTTGGGAGGCCCCATCAGGATAGCGGTGACACCGCGTGACCAGGGCCACTGGCAGGTTCCCGGCCACCCGCGCGCAGCCCGCTTCAGTAGCGCGCCTACTATTCGTAGACGGCTGATCAGTCGAAGTGCCCAAGGAGTGCCATGCCGTCGGCGAGCGCAGCGTCGTGACCACCGCCGTCGACGCCACCCGTGAGAAGCACGCTCGGCGACCCGCTGAGCTGCTGAAGGCCTACGTGGGGCTGATCAAGCCCCGGGTCATCGAGCTGCTGCTGGTGACCACCATCCCCGCGATGCTGCTGGCCGAGCGGGGCATCCCGTCGCCGTGGCTGGTGATCGCCACGCTGATCGGCGGCACCATGGCCGCGGGCAGCGCGAACGCGCTGAACTGCGTGGCCGACGCCGACATCGACCAGGTGATGAAACGCACCCGGGCGCGCCCGCTGGTCCGGCACACCGTGTCCAACCGGCACGCGCTGGTCTTCGGCATCGTGCTGGGCGTCGGTTCCTTCGCCTGGCTGTGGGCGACGACGAATCTGCTGGCCGCGGCGCTGGCCGTCGGCACGATCCTGTTCTACGTCTTCGTCTACACGCTGGTGCTCAAGCGACGCACCGCGCAGAACATCGTCTGGGGCGGTGCGGCCGGCTGCATGCCGGTGGTGATCGGCTGGGCAGGCGTGACCGGGCGGGTGGACTGGCCGGCGCTGGTGATGTTCGGCGTGATCTTCTTCTGGACGCCGCCGCACACCTGGTCGCTGGCCATGAAGTACAAGGACGACTACGAGCGCGCCGGGGTGCCGATGCTGCCCGTCGTCGCCGAGCCGACCTACGTCTCGCGGCAGATCGTGGCCTACACCTGGCTGATGGTGCTCTGGACGTTGCTGCTGGTCCCGGCGACCGGCTGGCTCTACGCGGCGTTCGCGGTGCTGGCGGGCGCGTGGTTCTTGCTCCTGGCGCACCGGCTGCACGCCGCGACCAAGCGCGGCGAGAAGACCAAGCCGATGAAACTGTTCCACATGTCCAACACGTATCTGATGATCGTGTTCGTCGCCCTGGCCGTGGACTCCGCGATGAGCCTGCCGGTCGTCGGCTGGCCGTTCTGACCGGGATTCAGGGCAGCAGGATCAGCTTCGCCGTGGTGCGGCGGCCTTCCAGGTCCTCGTGGGCGCGGCGGGCGTCCGCCAACGGGTAGGTGCCGCCGATGCGGATGTCGAGCACTCCGGTGGAGATCCAGTCGAAGAGCTCGCCGGCCCGCCAGTCCAGCTCGGCGCGGGTCAGGATGTGGTGCGCCAGGCCGGGGCGCGTCAGGAACACCGAACCGGCCGAGTTCAGCCGCTGCGGGTCCACCGGGGGCACCGGGCCGCTCGCCGCGCCGAACAGCGCGAGCGTGCCGCGCGGGCGCAGGCTGGCCAGACTCGCGTCGAAGGTGGTCTTGCCGACCCCGTCGTAGACCACGTCCACACCGCGACCGTCGGTGAGGTCGGCGACCGACTCGGCCACGTCCACCTCGGTGTAGCGGATGATCTCGTCGGCCCCGGCCTCGCGGGCCAGCGCCTCCTTCTCGGCCGTGGACACAGTGCCGATCACGTTGCCACCGCGGTGCTTGATCAGCTGGGTCAGCAGCAGACCCATGCCGCCGGCGGCGGCGTGCACCAGCGCGGTCTCACCGGTGCGCACCTGGTGGGTCGAGGTGACCAGGTAGTGCGCGGTCAGACCCTGCAGCAGTGCCGCGGCCGCCGTGCGGTCGTCCACGCCTTCCGGTACCCGGACCGCCTTCTCCGCCGGCACCAGCGCCTTCTCGGCGTAGCTGCCCGGCGTCATCGCCCAGGCGACCCGGTCGCCGACCTCGAACCCGGTCACGCCGTCGCCCACCGCGATGACCACGCCCGAGCCCTCGGAACCGGGCGTGAACGGCAGTGGCATCGAGTACGCGCCGCTGCGCTGGTAGGTGTCGATGAAGTTCACGCCGATCGCCGCGACGTCGACCAGCAGTTGGCCGGGCTGCGGTTCCGGTGCCTCTACCTCGGTGAGCTCCATGACCTCGGGCCCGCCGTTCGTCGCTACCCGGATGGCACGCATGTTGACTCCTTCGCTGTCGTCCTCATCTGGTGCAACTCGTCACGCCCTCTCGATCTTCCCCAGCTCCGGATTAGGATCCGAGTCATGACGGCTAGCGAAGAAACCACCGCTCCCGCGCCGAAGGCGATCGCGACGGCCAAGGCGTTCGTTTGTGTGCACGGCGACTCCGCTCGCGCGGTCGTGGAGAACCTCGGGCAGGCCGGTGCCCGCGTCGTGCTGGTAGGGGAGGACGGCCGCTTCGGCGACGTCATGGTCCCCGATGTCGCCACCGGAAACGCGCTGGTCGAGGCCGTCGAGGGCCTCACCGCTCACGAGTGGGACGGCGAGACCGTCGGGGCGATGAAGGTCGGCGCCGCGCACCGCCGGACGATGGGCGCGCGCAACAGCTGATCCGCTCCGCCCGACACGCCGGTCGGCGGCTGGCCGCAGGCTTCGCTGTGGTTTACCTTTTCAGCGAGGACTGAACTCGATCAAGGGGAGCCGTCGTGTCCGACTACGTGCAGCGCACCGACCGACCGGCCATGTCGGAGTGGATCGAGCAGATGGCGGCGCACTTCGAAGCCAGCGAGGGCATGCCGCTGATCGCCGGGCGCGTCCTGGCGTTCCTGCTCGTCTGCGACCCGCCGGAGCGCACTGCCGCCGAGCTGTCCCTGGCGCTGGCCGCCAGCACCGGCTCGATCAGCACCAACGTGCGGCTGCTGATGCGGCTCGGCGTGGTCTCCAAGACCACCAGACAGGGCAAGGAAGCCGCCCTGTACCGGGTGGAGGAGGACCGCTGGCCGGAGCTGGTGCGCCACCGGATGGAGCGGGTCACCGGTCTGGAAGAGCTGACAGAGGCCGGGCTGCGCATGTTCAGCGGCCAGAGCGAACGCGCCCGGCGCCTGCGCACGGTGCACGAGTTCTACCAGTGGCTGGCCGGTGAGATGCCCGAGCTGTGGCGTCGCTGGGAGCGCGAGGGCAAGCCCAAGCTCCGCTTCTGAGCACCCCCATCAGCCGATCGGCTGATGGCAGGTCGAGCGAGCCGGCCGATGTCCGGTGGTGCCTCGGCTCGCGAGACTTCGAGGCATGGCGATCATCGAAGTCGACGGGCTGCGCAAGTCCTACGCCGGAAGACCGGTCGTGGACGGGGTCAGCTTCGCCGTCGAAGCGGGGGAGATCTTCGGGATCCTCGGCCCCAACGGTGCGGGCAAGACCACCACGGTGGAGTGCGTCGAAGGACTCCGCGAACCCGACGCAGGCACTGTGCGGGTGGCCGGGCTGGACCCGGCCGTCGACCGGGACCGGCTCACCCGGATCCTCGGCGCGCAGCTGCAGGACTCCCAGCTGCAACCCAAGATCACAGTGCGCGAGGCGCTGGAGCTGCACGCCGCCTGCTACCAAAACCCCGCGGACTGGCGGGCGTTGGCGGAACGCCTCGGACTCGCCGAGCGGTTCGACACCCGCTTCGCTGCGCTCTCCGGCGGCCAGCAGCAGCGGCTGTTCATCGCGCTGGCCCTGATCGGCAATCCCGAGGTCGTGGTGCTCGACGAGCTCACCACCGGTCTGGCCCCGCGGGCCCGCCGGGACACCTGGCGGCTGATCGAGGACGTGCGGGCGAGCGGCGTCACCGTCGTGCTGGTCACCCACTTCATGGAGGAAGCGCAGCGGCTGTGCGACCGGGTCGCGGTGCTCGACCGCGGCCGGGTGGTGGCCCTCGACGCGCCGAGCGGGCTCATCAACCGGTCGGCCGCATCGGTCGTCATGTCCTTCACGCCGCAGGGCGCGCTCGACACCGGGGAACTGGCAGCGCTGCCCGGGGCGGCGTCCGCGACCTGGCAGGGCGATCGGCTCGTCGTCAGCGGAACCGATGAAACCGTCGAGTCGGTGCTCTCGCTGCTGGCCCGTGCCGGCATCACCGCCCGCGAGCTGCGCGTCACCGACGCGACCTTGGACGAAGCCTTCCTCGCCCTGACCGGAGCGGAGCACTGAGATGAACGCATCAGCGACCCGAGCCGTCCTCAAGGCCGAAACCCGCCTGTTCCTGCGCGAACCGGGCAACCTGTTCTGGATCGTGGCCGCGCCGACCGTGCTGCTGGTGATCCTCGGCCTGATCCCCGCCTTCCGGGAGGTCAACCCCGACCTCGGCGGTCGACGGGTGATCGACCTCTACGTCCCGGTGGTGCTGTTGATGTCCATGATCATGGCCGGGGTGCAGGCCATGCCGCCAGTGTTCGCCGGTTACCGCGAGCGCGGCATCCTCCGTCGCATGTCGACCACACCGGTGCGGCCAGGTGCGATGTTGGCCGCGCAGGCGGCCTTGCACGGCGCAGCTGTCGCGTGCTCGGTGGTGCTGGCGCTGGCCGTCGGCCGCGTCGCCTTCGGCGTCGAGCTGCCGAGCGGGCTCGTCGGCTACGCGTTGACGCTGGTCCTCACCGTGCTCAGCGTGCTCGCGCTGGGGGCGGCCCTGTCCGCGGTGCCGCGCAGCACGAAGACGGCTGGGGTGATCGGGACAATAGCCTTCCTCGTGATGATGTTCACCGCCGGGGTGTGGATCCCGGTGCAGGTCATGCCGGATTTCCTGCAGCGCGCGGTCGAGTTCACCCCGCTCGGGGCGGCGTCGGCGGCCCTCGACCAGGCGGCCGGAGGGGGCTGGCCGAGCTTGGGGAACCTGGTGATCGTGGTGTTCTGGACGTCGGTTCTGACCGGTGCCGCGGTGCGCTGGTTCCGATGGGAGTAGAGCGGTGCCTGAGCGGCAGGATTGGTACGTCGGCTGGGGCCCGTATGCGTTGCTGGGCCTCGCGACGCTGATCTCCCTGCTCACGGAGGCGCAGGTGGCGCCGAACGGTCGGCCGGAGCGCCTCGTCGCACTGGCCCTGTTGGCGCTTGTGTTGCAGCTGTGCTGGGCGAGGATCCGGCGAGTCGTGTCCGAGCGAGGTACGGCCAGCCAGACCTACTTCGCCCTTCGGACGGTGCTGGCCTTCGTGCTCACATACCTCAACCCGTTCTTCGCGATCTTCGCGATCCTCGGCTACTTCGATGCCGGGGCTTGGCTGCGCCCGCGCGCGGTCAAGCTCGGCCTGCTGGCCACTGCGATCACCATGGCGGGATCGCAGTCGGGCGGGCTACCGCTGAGCAGTCCGATGCAGTGGGCTGCTTTCGGCACGCTGTTCTTGCTCAACGGCGGGTTGGTGCTCCTGTTCGTGCGGCTGGATGCGGAACGGGAGGAGAACGCACGGGTGAAAGCGGCCACCATCGCCGAGCTGGAGCAGACCAACGCCCGGCTGAAGCAGGCCCACGAGGAGAACGCGGGCCTGCAGGCGCAACTGCTGGTGCAGGCGCGGGAGGCCGGGGTCGGCGACGAGCGGCGACGGCTGGCCGCCGAGATCCACGACACGATCGCGCAGAGCCTGGCCGGGATCGTCACCCAGCTGCAGGCGGCGGTGGACAGCGAGGACCCGGCGGAGGGGCGCAGGCACGTCGAGCGGGCCGCGGACCTGGCCCGGCACGGGCTGGGCGAGGCACGCCGGTCGGTGCAGGACCTGGGGCCGAGCGCTCTGGAGCACGACGAGCTGCCGGTGGCGCTGCGCAAGATCGTCGAGGAGTGGCAAGCGGGGGCAGGTGTGCGGGCGGAGTTCGCGGTGACGGGGGAGGCGGTGCCGCTGCACGGGGAGATCGAGGCGACCCTGCTGCGCATCGCGCAGGAATCGCTGACCAACGCGGGACGCCACGCACAGGCGACGAGAGTGGGAGTGACCTTGTCCTACATGGACGAAGAGGTGAGCGTGGACGTGCGCGACGACGGCCGGGGCTTCGAACCGAGCCGCGTCACCGGCGGCTCGACGAGCGGTTTCGGGCTGGGCGGCATGCGCGCCCGGGCCGAGCGGGTCGCGGGTGCCTTCGAGATCGAGTCCGAGCCCGGGCTCGGGACTGCGGTCTCCGCGCGGGTGCCGCTGGTGCGCCATGTCTGAGCGCGCCATTACGCTGCTGATCGTCGACGACCACCCCGTCGTGCGCGACGGCCTGCGCGGCATGTTCGACGCGGCGGCCGACATCGAGGTGCTCGGCGAGGCGGGCGACGGGCCGTCGGCCGTGGCGAAGGCCGTCGCGCTGGATCCCGACGTGGTGCTGATGGACCTGCGGATGCCCGGTGGCGACGGCGTCGCGGCGATCACCGAGCTGGTCCGCCGCGGCCAGCGCTGCCAGGTCCTCGTGCTCACCACCTACGACACCGACTCCGACACGCTCGCGGCGATCGAGGCCGGTGCCACCGGCTACCTGCTCAAGGACGCGATGCGCGACGAGCTGTTCGCCGCGGTGCGGGCGGCGGCAGCGGGTCGCACGGTGCTCTCGCCCGCGGTGGCCTCGCGGCTGGTGTCGCGGGTCCGGTCTCCGGGGGAGCAGCCGCTGAGCGCTCGGGAGCGCGAAGTGCTGCGCCTGGTGGCCAAGGGGCGGTCGAACCGGGAGATCGCCGCCGAGCTGTTCGTCAGCGAGGCCACGGTCAAGACCCACCTCACCCACCTGTACGGCAAGCTGGGTGTCAACGACCGGGCCGCTGCCGTCGCCGCCGGTTACGACCGCGGCATCCTCGGCTGAGCTCAGACCGCGGCGGGCTCGGCGTTCTGGGACTCGGTGGTCGGCTCGGGCAGCGCGCCGCGGTAGCGGGACTCGCCCCACAGCAGCGCGGTGATGATGATCACCAGCGTGGCCGCCGCCATGTGCAGCACGACCAGCCCCTCCGGGACGCCGAGGTAGTACTGGGCCGAGCCGATCGCGCCCTGGACCAGCACCATCGCGCAAGCCGAGACGTAGGTCTTCAGCAGCGCCTTGGTCGGGCGGGCGCTGCGCAGCCACACGCCGAACACCGCGAGCAGCAGCACGTAGGCCATCACCAGCGTGCCGTGCACCTGGACCAGGGTCTGCACCGGAACGTCGAGCCGCGGGGTGTCCGGGTCACCGGCGTGCGGGCCCGCAGCGGTCACCAGCGTGCCAGCGACCAGCACCGCCGCGGTCACCGCGACCAGCGCGACCAGCAGCCCGCGCATCGGGGTTGGCACCACGCCGACCGGCTCGCGGTCGCCCTCCTTGGTGGCCTTGTAGAGGATCGTGGCCAGCCAGATCAGCACCGCCGAGGCCATGAAGTGCACCGACACGCTCCACCAGGCCAGGTTCACCCGGACCGTGATGCCGCCGATGATGGCCTGCGCGACCACGCCCAGCGGCATGATCAGCGACAGCCGCACCAGCCGCTTGCGCCGCGGCTGGCAGCGCAGCGCGGCCAGGAAGCAGGCCAGCGCGATGAAGCCGATGACGCCGGTCAGCAGCCGGTTGCCGAACTCGATCGCCTGGTGCAGCGCCGCCACCTCGGGGTGGTTGATGGGCACCATGCTGCCCGGGAAGCACTGCGGCCAGGTCGGGCAGCCGAGCCCGGACCCGGTCACGCGGACGATCACACCGGTCACCGAGATCAACGCCTGCGTCACCAGCACGGCGAGGGCCAGGCCTCGTACGACGCGCGGGGTCGGGCGGGAGATCCAAGAAGGAAGCGGCACGATCCGATGGTATCGGCGGCCCGGAACCACTCGTTCGCAGGTATCAGTCGCTGCCGAACAGGTCGCGCGGCACCGCACCAGCCTTCAGCAGCGTTCGGGCCACCGGGCGGCCGTTGTCGATCAGCGCCTCGGTCTTGGCTTCGCCCAGCGCGCGCCACGGGGCCATCGACATCGCGTCGGTCTCGGACTCGACGTCCTCGCGCAGCGCGTTGCCCGCCTCGCTGATCTCGCCGTCATCGCTGAGCAGACCGCGTTCGCGCAGTTCCTGCTCAGCCTGGGACCACTGCGACTCGCTCCACGCGCGCAGCTCCCGGGCCACCGACGGCTTGAAGCCCTCGCCGGTCGAGCTGTGCAGCACCAGCGCCTGCAACCCGCTGAGCTCGGCGCGCTGCAGCGCTGCGATGTGCGCATCGCCGCGGAACTCGCGCAGCAGGGTGACCGCGTGCCAGAGCTGGAGGTGCGGCTCGTCCGGCCACTCCAGGTCGGCGTGCGCGGCGTAGAGCGGCTTGCCCTCCGGAGTGCACGCCCGGCTGGCTTCGCGGGCCAGCTCGGCGGCATCGACGATCGCCGAGCCGCCGACATCGCCGAGCATCCGGCGCAGCGCGGTGTCGGCGGCGTGGAGACGGGCGTCGAGCACCGCGCTCGGGGGCGCGATCGACCAAGCGCGGGGGATGGACTCGGCCACCGACTCGGGGTTGAAGTTGTAGAAGGTCGCCGCCACGGGACCGGGCCCGACCGGACCCATCGCGGCGGCACGGCCCGCGTAGTAGGCCATCCGGCCCCGCCCCAGGCCGAGCCCGGCGAAGCCGTCGGCGGCCTCCGGCGCGAAGTAGATCATCGAGTGGATGATTTCCAGGACGCTCTTGGCCCGGCGGGCGATCTTCGTCATGACCTCACCCTAGAGCCGCGATGAGGGAAAGTCCGCCCCTCAAGTCAGCCGAGTGGTGCGCACCGCGGCCGCGCCGCACACCGCGACCCAGGCCAGGAGCACGACAACCGGCTGCACGCCCGGCAACGAGCCGTTGACCAGCACGGCGTCCAGCGCTTCGGAAAGCGCGCCGGACGGCAGGAACCCGGCCAGCGCGCTCAGCGGTCCGGGCAGGTCAGTGGCGGGCAGCGCCAGGCCCCCGGCCAGCAGCAGGACGAACCAGATCGCGTTGGCCAGCGCCAGCACGATCTCGGCCCGCAACGCGCCGCCGACCAGCACGCCGGCCGCGCCGAAGGCGAGCGTGCCCAACACCAGCAGCGGGATGGCGGGCAGCAGGCCGGAGAGCTCCGGCGACCAGCCCAGCAGTGCCGCGGCAACGCTGAGCACCACCGCCTGCAACGCCACGACCAGCAGCGTTGCGAGCACTCGGCCGGAGATCAGGGTCCAGCGCGGCAGTGCGGTCGCCGACAGGCGCTTTAGCACGCCGTAGCGGCGGTCGAAGCCGAGCGCGATGGCCTGCCCGGTGAACGCTGTGGACATCACAGCCAACGCCAGGATTCGCGGCATCACCGAGTTGACCCGCGGCTCCGGCAGGTCGCCGATGTGCAAGGTGCTCAGGCCGATCAGCAGCGCCAGCGGGATGATCAGCGTCAGCAGTGCCTGCTCGCCGTGCCGGATGATCAGCAGCGCCTCGATCCGGGTCTGCGTCAGCAGCATCCGGAGCGGGCGGCCCCGGCCCGGCGCCGGGGCGAAGGTCCCGGCCGGGAACTGGGCGCCGAGCTGGGGCGCGGTGTTGGCCTCGGCGTTCACGATCGCAGCTCCCGTCCGGTCAGCTCCAGGAAGACGTCCTCCAGGCTGCGGCGGCTCACCCGCAGCTCCTGCGCCAGCACCCCGTGCTGCGCGCACCAGGCGGTCACCGTGGACACCACCTGCGGATCGACCTGCCCGCGCACCACGTAGTCGCCCGGCCGCAGCTCGCTGGCCTGGCAGTCCTCCGGCAGGGCGGCCAGCAGCAGGTTCAGGTCCAGCCCGGTCTGGGAGCGGAACCGCAGCTCCTGCTTGCCGTCCTCGGGCTCGGTCAGCTCCGCGGCGGTGCCGTCGGCGACCGCGCGACCGTGATCCACGATCACCACCCGGTCGGCCAGCGCCTCGGCCTCGTCCATCAGGTGGGTGGTGAGCAGCACGCTCACCCCGTCGCGGCGCAGCGCGCTGACCAGGTCCCACACCAGCCGTCGCGCCTGCGGGTCCAGGCCCGCGGTGGGCTCGTCGAGGAACACCAGCTCCGGGCGTCCGACCAGCGCGCAGGCCAGCGAGAGCCGCTGCTGCTGGCCGCCGGAGAGCCGCTTGTACGGCGTGCGGCGGGCGTTGGACAGCCCGAGCACGTCCAGCAGCCAGGCCGGATCCAGCGGATCGGCGGCGCAGGCCGCGACCAGGTCCAGCATCTCGTCGGCCCGCACCCCGGGGTAGGCGCCGCCGCCCTGCGGCATCACGCCGATCCGCGGCCGCAGCGCCTCGGACTGGGCGTGCGGGTCGAGGCCCAGCACGCGGACCTCACCGGAGTCGGGGCGCTGGAAGCCCTCGCAGATCTCCACCGTCGTCGTCTTGCCCGCGCCGTTCGGCCCGAGCAGCGCCAGGACGCTACCGCGCGGCAGGCACAGATCGAGGCCAGCCACGGCGACGGTGTCGCCGAAGCGCTTCTTCAGCCCGCGCAGCTGGACGGCCGGACCATCGGCGTTGCTCACGAAGTCCAAGCCTATTGCGTGACCGGCCGAACACCGCCGCGGGTCGGCAGCAGCCTCGGCACCTTGCCCCGCACCAGCCACAGCGTGATCGCGAAGGCGATCACCGCGGCGGTCACGGCCAGCGGGATCTGGTAGACGCGCAGCGGGAACCCGGCGCCGGTCGGCGGCACGAACAGCGACACCAAGGCGCAGATCACCGCGGCGGTGGTCCGGAACCGGTTGTTGTTGGTCGCCAGCGCCAGCGGCACCACCGACCACAGCAGGTACCAGGGCCACAGCACCGGCACGGCCAGCGCCAGCGTCAGGTAGGTGATCCCCAGCCCGACCAGCGGCTCGATGCGGCCGCGGAAGGACTGCCACAGCATCCACAGGCACACCACCGCGACCAGCAGGTAGCCGACGATCTTGGTGATGACCAGCATCGCGTCGGTGTGGTTGCCCAGCCCCAGCAGGGTGCTCAGCCCGCCGCCGGTCATGCCGAACGCGGTCAGCGGCGCCATGAACGTCTTGACCCGGTTGGGCACGTCGAAGGTGTCGATCCAGCCCAGACCCCAGCCGCTGCTGACCGTGATTACCGTCATGGTCGCCAGGAACACGGCGGTGAGTACCGCGGCCACCTGCAGCAGATCGCGGAACCGGCCGCCGCGGCGCAGCGCCAGGTAGATGCCGAAGAAGCCGAGCGCGATCCAGCCCGGAGGTTTGATCGCCCCGGCCACGCTCAGCAGCACGCCGGCGGCGATCATGCCCGGCACTGTCTGGTACCGCAGGCCCAGCTCGATCGCGGCCAGCATGATGCCGACCATCAGCGCCTCGTTGTGCATTCCGCTGACCACGTGGAACAGCACGATCGGGTTGGCCGCGCCGAGCCACAGCGCGGCGGCCGGGTGCACGCCGCAGCGCCGTGCCAGCCGCGGGATCGCCCAGATCGCCAGCGCCAGGCCGCACAGCATCACCGCGCGCCACACCAGCACCCCGAACACCACATTGTCGCCGACGATGCGGGAGATGACCTGGCCGAGCATCAGGAACAGCGGCCCGTACGGGGACGGGGTGTCGCGCCAGATGTTGGGCACGTTCGCGGTGAACGGGTGGTCCACGCCCAGCGCGGCGGCCGAACCCAGCACGTACGGGTTGAAGCCGCGCGCGGCGACCTCGCTCTGCGCCAGGTAGCTGTACATGTCGGTGCTGAACAGCGGCGGGGCCAGGGCCAGCGGCAGCGCCCACATCGCCAGCGTGCGGGCCAGCTGGGTGACCGACAGCATCCGGCCGCGACCTGGCCAGCACAGCCGGCCCAGCCACAGCCAGGCGATCACGATCATCAGGATGCCCAGCCAGCAGGCGGCCATCGCCACCGTGGGCATCCGGACCGGCAGGCCGATCAGCCGCGCGCCCGACAACGGGTTGTCCACCGGGGCAGCCCCGGCGCCGATCGAGCCGATGGCCAGCACCAGCGAGCCGGTGGTGCCGAACCGGCGGACCACGTCGAGCTGTCGCCGCTCGCCCCGGTCCAGCGGCTCCGCCGCCTCTTCGGTCGCTGATCGTCTGCTGGTCGCTTCGCCTGCCGCCACGACGACGAAGCGTAATCGCGTGAGTCAGCTCACGGGCATGCCCCGCATCCTGGTGTGCTGCGTCGAAATAGGTAACATTCGTGTTGTGAAAAACGTCGGGATGTCCACCGCTGCGGCGGCCGAGCCGGGCCAGGCCGCCCAGCACGGTGCGCACGGCGACGGACGCACCCGGCACACGGTTGCGCGGTTGCTGCTGGAACGAGGACCGATCACCGCCGCGGCGGTGGCCGAAGAACTCGGGCTGAGCCCCACCGCGGTGCGCCGGCACCTCGACGTGCTGGTCGCCGAAGGCGAGGCCTACACCCGGGAAGCCTCCCCGCGGAGCCGTCGCGGTCGTGGCCGACCCGCCAAGCTCTTCCTGCTCACCGAAGTGGGGCGGGCGCGGTTCGGACACGCCTACGACGACTTGGCGGTGGCGGCGCTGCGGTTCATCGCCGAACACGATGGTGAGCAGGCGGTGCGCGAGTTCGCCGAGCGACGGATGGCCGCCCTGGTGGCCAACCACCGCGAGGCGCTGGCCGCAGCCGACGACCCGGCTGATCGCGCGGAGGCCCTGGCCGACGCGCTCACCAGGGAGGGCTACGCTGCCTCGACGCGAAGCGTCGCGAGCGGCGAGCAGCTCTGCCAACACCACTGCCCGGTGGCGCACGTCGCTGCGGACTTCCCGCAGCTGTGCGAGGCCGAGACAGCGGCTTTCGCCGAAGTACTCGGCACCCACGTGCAGCGGTTGGCCACCATCGCGAACGGCGATTCGGTCTGCACCACGCACGTGCCGACCACGCGGTTCGCGGATCCCAACCCGAACACCGCCCCGATTCCTGATGGAGGGGAGTCCGTATGACTGCCGCTGCGGAGCAGCGCACACCCACCACGGCTGACCAGCAGATGAGCCAGGACGAGATCCTGGCCAGCGTTGGCAGCTATGAGTACGGCTGGGCCGACCCGGACGTCGCGGGTGCCAGCGCCCGCCGTGGCCTCAACGAGGACGTCGTCCGCGACATCTCGTCGAAGAAGGACGAGCCGGAGTGGATGCTGGAGGCCCGGTTCAAGGCGCTGCGGCTGTTCGACCGCAAGCCGATGCCCAACTGGGGCGCCGACCTGTCGGGCATCGACTTCGACAACATCAAGTACTTCGTCCGCTCCACCGAGCAGCAGGCCCAGACCTGGGAAGACCTGCCCGAGGACATCAAGAACACCTACGACAAGCTGGGCATCCCGGAGGCGGAGAAGCAGCGCCTCGTCGCGGGTGTGGCCGCCCAGTACGAGTCTGAGGTCGTCTACCACAAGATCCGCGAGGACCTCGAGGACCAGGGCGTCATCTTCCTGGACACCGACACCGGTCTGAAGGAACACCCGGAGCTGTTCAAGGAGTACTTCGGCTCGGTCATCCCGGCCGGTGACAACAAGTTCTCCGCGCTGAACACCGCGGTGTGGTCGGGCGGTTCGTTCATCTACGTGCCGCCGGGCGTGCACGTGGACATCCCGCTGCAGGCCTACTTCCGGATCAACACCGAGAACATGGGCCAGTTCGAGCGGACCCTGATCATCGTCGACGAGGGTGCCTACGTGCACTACGTCGAGGGCTGCACCGCGCCGATCTACTCCAGCGACTCGCTGCACTCCGCCGTCGTGGAGATCGTCGTCAAGAAGGGCGGCCGCTGCCGCTACACGACGATCCAGAACTGGTCGACCAACGTCTACAACCTGGTCACCAAGCGCGCGAAGGCCGAAGAGGGCGCCACCATGGAGTGGGTCGACGGCAACCTCGGCTCCAAGGTGACCATGAAGTACCCGTCGGTGTTCCTGATGGGCGAGCACGCCAAGGGCGAAGTGCTCTCGGTGGCGTTCGCCGGTGAGGGCCAGCACCAGGACGCGGGCGCCAAGATGGAGCACCTGGCTCCGCACACCTCCTCGACGATCGTGTCCAAGTCGATCGCCCGCGGTGGTGGCCGCGCCTCCTACCGGGGTCTGGTGAAGGTCGCCAAGCGCGCCCACCACTCCTCGTCGAACGTCAAGTGCGACGCGCTGCTGGTCGACACCATCAGCCGGTCCGACACCTACCCGTACGTCGACGTCCGCGTCGACGACGTGTCCATGGGGCACGAGGCAACGGTGTCCAAGGTCAGCGATGACCAGCTGTTCTACCTGATGCAGCGCGGTCTGACCGAGGACGAGGCGATGGCGGTGATCGTGCGCGGTTTCGTCGAGCCGATCGCCCGCGAGCTGCCGATGGAATACGCACTGGAACTGAACCGACTGATCGAGCTGCAGATGGAAGGGGCCGTCGGCTGAGATGACGAGCACCACCAAGACCGACGCCCAGCACGGCCTCGGAGAGCACTCGCACGGCGGCGGCACTGGTATCCCGCAGTCGTCCCGCGGCTCCCGCTTCACCTCCTACGACGTCGAGGCCTTCGAGGTCCCCGGCGGCCGGGAGGAGGACTGGCGGTTCACCCCGCTGAAGCGGGTCAAGGGTCTGCACAACGGCACCGCGACGGCCACCGGCAACATCAAGGTGGAGGTCACCGGCGACGGGGCCTCCGTGGAGACCGTGGGCCGCGACGACGCGCGCATCGGTGAGGGCGGCATCCCCGCCGACCGGATCGCCGCGCAGGCGTGGAGCTCGTTCACCGAGGCCACCGTCGTCACGGTCGCCAAGGACACCAAGCCGGAAGGCCCGATCACCATCACGGTCGACGGACCGGGCGAGGGCCAGGTCGCGTACGGGCACCTGCAGGTTCGCGCCGAGCAGTTCGCCGAAGCCGTGGTCGTCATCGACTACCGCGGGTCCGGCACGCTCGGCGACAACGTCGAGTTCGTCGTCGGCGACGGCGCGCAGCTGCGCATCGTGTCGGTGCACGACTGGGCCGACGACGCCACCCAGGTCAGCTCCGAGCACGCCAAGCTGGGCCGCGACTCGGTGTTCCGGCACCTGGCCGTCACCCTCGGCGGTGACCTGGTGCGGGTCAACACCACCGTCAACTACGGCGACAAGGGCGGCGACGCCGAGCTGATCGGCCTGTACTTCGCCGACGCCGGCCAGCACCTGGAGCACCGGATGCTGGTCGACCACTCGGCGCCCAACTGCCGCAGCAACGTGCTCTACAAGGGCGCGCTGCAGGGCGACTCAGCGCACTCGGTGTGGATCGGCGACGTGCTGATCCGGGCCGAGGCCGAGGGCACGGACACCTACGAGCTCAACCGCAACCTGGTGCTGACCGAGGGCGCGCGGGCCGACTCGGTGCCGAACCTGGAGATCGAGACCGGCGAGATCGAAGGCGCCGGCCACGCCAGCGCCACCGGCCGCTTCGACGACGAGCAGCTGTTCTACCTGCAGGCCCGGGGCATCCCGCAGGACCAGGCCCGGCGCCTGGTGGTGCGCGGTTTCTTCGGCGAGCTGCTGCAGAAGATCACCGTGCCCGAGGTCCGGGAGCGGCTGGAAGCGGCCATCGAGGCCGAACTCGCCGTCGTCGGCGCCTGACCCGCAAGCTTTCGAACACACCAGGAGAACGAAGAAGAAATGGCCACCCTGGAGATCAAGGACCTGCACGGCTCGGTCCTCACCGAGGAAGGCGCCAAGCCGATCCTCAACGGCGTCAACCTGACCATCCGCTCGGGCGAGATCCACGCGATCATGGGCCCGAACGGTTCCGGCAAGTCGACGCTGGCCTACGCCATCGCCGGTCACCCGAAGTACCAGATCGACTCCGGTTCGGTGCTGCTGGACGGCGAGGACGTGCTGGAGATGAGCGTGGACGAGCGGGCCCGCGCGGGTCTGTTCCTCGCCATGCAGTACCCGGTCGAGGTGCCGGGCGTGTCGATGTCGAACTTCCTGCGCACCGCGGCGACCGCGGTCCGCGGCGAGGCGCCGCAGATCCGCAAGTGGGTCAAGGAAGTCAAGCAGGCCATGTCGGACCTGGACATCGACCCGTCGTTCGCCGAGCGCAGCGTCAACGAGGGCTTCTCCGGTGGTGAGAAGAAGCGGCACGAGATCCTGCAGCTGGACCTGCTGGACCCGAAGTTCGCGATCCTGGACGAGACCGACTCCGGCCTGGACGTCGACGCGCTGCGCGTGGTGTCCGAGGGCGTCAACCGCTACTGCGGCAAGGGTGGTAAGGGCGTTCTGCTGATCACGCACTACACCCGGATCCTGAAGCACATCACCCCGGACTACGTGCACGTCTTCGCCGAGGGCAAGGTCGTGGAGTCCGGCGGCGCCGAGCTGGCCGACGAGCTGGAGGCCAACGGCTACGTGCGCTTCACCGGCAAGAAGGAGGCGGCAGCCCAGTCATGACCGTTCAGCCTCCTCGCACCGAGGGTGCGAGCACGCCGTTGGATGTGGCGGCGATCCGCGCGGACTTCCCGATCCTGGGACGCACCGTCCGCGACGGTCAACGCCTGGTTTACCTGGACTCCGGGGCGACCTCGCAACGGCCGCGCCAGGTGCTCGACGCGGAGCGCTCCTTCCTGGAGCACTCCAATGCGGCGGTGCACCGCGGCGCGCACCAGCTCGCCGAGGAGGCCACGGACGCGTATGAGGGCGCCCGCGAGCGCATCGCTCGCCTGGTCGGGGTCGGCGTCGACGAGGTGGTGTTCACCAAGAACGCCACCGAGGGCGTCAACCTCGTCGCCTACGCCATGAGCAACGCCGCCACGTCCGGGGCGGAGGCCGAGCGCTTCCGCCTCGGGCCTGGCGACGAGATCGTGGTGACCGAGATGGAGCACCACGCGAACCTGGTGCCGTGGCAGCAGTTGTGCGAGCGCACCGGTGCCACGCTGCGCTGGTTCGGGATCACCGACGAGGGCCGGCTCGACCTGTCCGATGTGGATGGTGTGATCACCGAGCGGACCAAGCTGGTGGCCTTCACCCACCAGTCCAACGTGCTGGGCACGGTGAACCCGACGGAGCAGATCGTCGAGCGGGCCCACCAGGTTGGTGCGCTGGTCGTGCTCGACGCCTGCCAGTCGGTGCCGCACAAGACGGTGGACTTCAAGGCGCTCGGCGTGGACTTCGCGGTGTTCTCCGGGCACAAGATGCTCGGCCCGTCCGGCATCGGCGTGCTCTACGGCCGCCGCGAGCTGCTGGCGGGGATGCCGCCGTTCATCACCGGCGGTTCGATGATCGAACTGGTGCACATGGAGCGCTCCACGTTCGCCGCACCGCCGCAGCGGTTCGAGGCCGGTGTGCCGATGACGTCCCAGGCCATCGGCCTCGGGGCGGCGGTGGACTACCTGACCGCGATCGGCATGGACCGTATCGCGGCGCACGAGCGGCAGCTCGCCGAGCTGGCGCTGCGCGAGCTGTCGGCGATCGACGGAGTGCGCATCGTCGGGCCCACCAGCACCGAGAACCGTGGCGGCACGGTGTCGTTCGTGATCGACGGTGTGCACCCGCACGACGCCGGTCAGGTGCTGGACGATCGCGGGGTGGAAGTCCGGGTCGGACACCACTGCGCCTGGCCGCTGCACCGCAGGTTGGGAATTCCGGCTAGCGTGCGGGCGTCCTTCTACTTGTACAACGAACTGGACGAGGTCAAGGCGTTGGTGGACGCGGTGCGCGAGGCGCAGCGCTTCTTCGGGGTGGCTTGACCGGACCTGCTGGGGAATCCTTCATGCAGCTGGAGCAGATGTACCAGGAGATCATCCTGGACCACTACCGCAACCCGCACCACCGCGGACTGCGGGAACCCTTCGACGCCGAGTCGTTCCAGGTGAATCCGACATGCGGCGACGAAGTCACCCTCCGGGTGCGGTTGACCGGTGCCGACGAGGACGCGACCGTGGAGGACGTGTCCTATGCGGGGCAGGGCTGTTCGATCAGCCAGGCCGCCGTGTCGGTGCTGACCGACCTGGTGGTCGGCAAGCCGCTGAAGGAGGCGATGGCCACTGAGGCGGCCTTCAGCGAGCTGATGCACGGCCGCGGCAAGGTGGAACCGGACGAGGACGTGCTCGAGGACGGAATCGCGTTCGCGGGTGTGGCGAAGTACCCGATGCGCGTGAAGTGCGCGCTGCTGGGTTGGATGGCTTTCAAGGACGCGGTGTCCCGCGTAGTTGTCGAGGAGGCTTCATGAGCGAGCAAGCCCCGGTGCAGCAGGAAACCGACGTGGTGCGCAGCGCTGAGGCGCTGCCGGAGCAGGCCGCTCCTTCCGCCGAGCTCGCCTCGCTGGAGGACGTGGAAGAGGCGATGCGCGACGTCGTCGACCCGGAGCTGGGCATCAACGTCGTGGACCTCGGCCTGGTCTACGACATCCGGGTTGAGCAGGACAACTCCGCTACCGTCGACATGACGTTGACCTCGGCGGCTTGCCCGTTGACCGATGTCATCGAGGACCAGGCTCGGGCTGCTCTGACCGGTGGGCCCGGTGGCGGTCTGGTCACCGACTTCCGGATCAACTGGGTTTGGATGCCGCCGTGGGGGCCGGAGAAGATCACGGAGGAAGGCCGGGAGCAGTTGCGGGCTCTCGGGTTCACTGTGTGATCTCCGGATCTCCGGATCTCTGCGCTCTTTGGATTAGGGGTGCTGGGCTTTGTTGCCCGGTGCCCCTTTCCTTTGTCCGCTGTTGAGTTTTCAAGGTGCTTGGGACTTGTGTCCGTTCGGTTGTTGGTGGGGTCATCCCCGCCTGTTGTGAGCCATCGGGTCGCCTTTCTGGGTGGTTGTGGCTGGTTTCGTCGGGCTGGGTCTTGTTGGGCGTGTGGGGGTTGCGCCCGGGCTTTCGGGCGTGGGCGTCATGGGGTGACCTCCGGGGTTCTTGGGGTGGGGATGAGTCCCCGGAGGTTGTCCCGGTAGGCGGCTGGTAGGGCTTTGCCGCCGGGGCGTGGAGTTCTCGAGTTGTCCATGTTGGACGGTGGGGTGAACATCGGGCGTCCTTGATGCGTGGTGATCGTCCAGTGCTGGTCGTGGATCCTTCGGTGGTGGTGCGGGCAGAGCATCACCATGTTGTTGATCTCGGTGGGGCCGCCGTCGACCCAGTGCTTGATGTGGTGGGCCTGCGGAGTGCCCGGCGGTCGGTCGCAGCCCGGGAACGCGCACACGCCGTCACGTTGCAGGAGCGCTGCGCGGATGTGGGTGGGCGCGGTTCGCTGCGTGGTTCCCACATTGAGGGGGAGGCTGTCGCCGCCTAGAACCATGGGCAGTACCTCGGCGTCGCAGGCGATGCGGCGGATGTTCTCGGCGGTGATGGACTGCTCGGTCGCAGTCAAGGTGCCGGGGAACTCACTGGTCAGGTTGTTCTTGAGGTCGTCGAAGTCGATGGTGACCGTGAGGTGGGGGCGCTGGCCGCCGGTGCGCGGCATCTGGTCGGAGTCGAGGACCAGGTCGACCATTGCCGCGAATCCGTCCGCGTTGCGCTGGCCGACTGAGCGGGCGTTCTTCTCTCCATCGGTCTCCGGGCGCGGTGCGGCCAGGGGGCGGAGGGCCTCGACGAACTTCGCGCCGGTCTCGCGGTCAAGGCGCGCTTTGATAACCAGCATGCCGTCGCGAGCAGTCGCGTAGTGCAGTTCTCGCGCCTCGTGTTGGGCGCGTTCGTCCTGAAGCGCTCCGTCCTGGTCGAAGACGTACTTGATCCGCTCGGCCAGCTTTGCCAGGTCGCGCGGGCACATTCGGTGCGCGTTCTCGACCAGCAGTGCCTCGACTTCGTGCGTACGGTGTTGTGCGGTGTCAGGCAGGGTTCGGATGCAGCGCGCGATGATCGTCGCGTGCTCGACTCCCATCGTTCCCTCGGTCAAAGACTCGGCCGTGATGGGCAATTCAGCCGGCGACGATTCGTTGTGCTCGTCCGAGGACGTCGTCACCTCGGTGGCGACTTGGATGCGGTTCTTGGCTTCGCGAGAATCGATGCGGAGCAAGCCTTGCAGCCACGCTTGAGTGGACCGCGCGCCTTGTTCGGTGAACAGGCGGCGGCGGTCAGCTTCGGCGATGAGTGCCAGCTGTTCCATCCTCGCCTGCCGTATGGAACGCTCGATCTCCGCGATTCGGGAAGTGAGCTCGACATCGGAGTACGACGCCACCTGCGATGACTCCACCCACGACTCAACGACCGCAGCACCAGGCACGGACACATCCGTGGGCGCAGTCGCAGCCACGACTGCCCCGGCGCTCGGGCCGGGGGTCGTGGCGAAGGTGGTCATCGGTTCCATGATTCAATTATCGCAACAATCGAACACAATTTCGACCACTTAAAGGTAGCACGATCCGGTGATCAGCGAGCGTCAAGCTACCCATGGATGGCGATCCAGGCAGGTCAAATCTGAAAGTCATTTCAAATAGCCAGATTCGATGATCCGCAACCAAAAGCGGCCACAAGCAACAACCCGTCCAGCCCGAAAAAGAGCACACTCGCCCATGCTCCGCCCTGTCTCGTCCCATCCCGCCCGGCTGTCCCACGATCCACCAATCACGGGGATGGCCCCACCAACGAGGGAACGGTCAATGGTCCCGGCCGCCACGGCAGCCACCGCGAACGATCAAAAGCCTTGCAACCCAAACCAAACCGCTGCTAACCTCCAAGCGAGCCCCGGATGGGCCTACACATGGAGGTAGCGGCTTCTAAAGCCACCATCGAGCTGCGACACGAAACAAAGTGTCCCGCACCTGGTTTCGTCGGACTGCAAAGTCGTGCGGTCCAACGCGCCTGCCTCCACGTCCCTGGCCAGCGGGGCTTCAGTGTGTCTGCATCTCGATGCCAACCCTCCGATCGATCAAGATCCGGAAAGGTTTGCATGCTCGAGAAAAAGGCCAACGAGAACTTCGACGTCCAAGCCTTCAACAGCCAGGTGATAGCGGAGTTCCGGAGGAACGAAGGAAAGCTGACCGGCTGGATGGAAGGCTGGTCGGTATGCGTCCTGACGACGACCGGTGCCCGCACCGGCGAACGCCGGGAAACCCCGCTTGGCTACTTCGAGATCGACGGCCAACCACTGGTCGTCGCCTCGGTGATGGGCGGTCCGAAGAACCCCGCCTGGTACCACAACATCCGCAAGAACCCGCAGGTCACGGTCGAGACCGGTACTGAAACCTACGAGGCGATCGCAACCGTCACAACCGGCGAGCAACGCGACGAACTCTTCGCCGCGGTTGCGGAGCAGGACGAGGGCATGCGGGAGTACCAGAGGAAGACGACGAGAGTCCTCCCGGTGATCATCCTGCGCCGGCTCGACCCAAACCTGGTGTCCACTCAGGACTCCCCAGGTGAGGAGAGAGTCCGAGGCCTGGGCGACTTCCTGGTAGAAGCCCACGACTGGCTGCGCGAGGAACTCGCAGTACTCCACCGCCAACTGGATGAGATCATCGAGGGCAACACGACCTCAACCGATCTCGACCGCCCGAAGCCGAACCTGGCCCAGCAGCTGCGAACGCATTGCGCAGAGTTCTGCACTGCCCTGAAGCAACACCACACCGGTGAAGACCGGGGCGCCTTCCCCATGCTGGCACAGCAGTTCCCCGAACTAACTCCAGTGCTGGAGAAGCTCGACAAGGAGCACACGGTCGTATCCCAGCTGCAAGAGGAGATCCGCCAGCTCGTAGACGAGTACGTACCGGGCAAGAGCGACCCAGCAAAGCTGAAGAACTACCTCGAGACCCTGACGCAGGACCTCGAAGCCCACTTCACCTACGAAGAGAAAACGATCGTCACAGCCCTCAACACCCTCGGCCCAGCCCCGAACATCCCGTGAGCCCGCCACCGAATTGATCGGTGATGTGATGCTCGATGGTGTCGAAGGCACGTCCTTCAACCTTTCCAACAGCACGGTCAGCGGTTTCGTGTCGATCTGCAACGGCAAGCTGATCTCCCCGGGCGGCGAAGCCTTGCGCATCACGACCAGCGAAGTGTCCGGCGACTTGACGCTCACCGACCTGGAGTTGACGGGAGGTGGCTGCAAGCCCGCGGACGGTGGTGACGCGGGGAAGTCGTCGGTCGATCTGCTCGTCGCGACAGTGCACCTCTCCGATACGACGATCCGAGGTCGCCTTCACGCGGGAGCGGGTTTTAGCTGCTCAGGCGAGGTTCGTCTGGTCAACTTGGTGGTACCGCACGTCACGTTCCACGGCGCGGTTCTGGAATCGCCCGGTGCGCTGGTGATCAGCGGTTCGAATCTGACGGTGGACAGCCTGGTTCTCTCGAAGATGTCCGCGGACGGGGGTGTTGTGCTCGCGTCGTCGGAGATCAGGCACGTTCTGCGAATCACCTCAGCGACGGGCGGCGACGAAGCGGAGGAGGCCTGGCGGGTCGTCACCTCTGTCCTGTCGGCCTGGTCGAGGGATCTCGTGCCCCTCCAGGAATACCCGGCAGGTTCGGAAGGCCCGTCATGATCGGCACGGGGACGGGGGAGCGGCCCCGGGACCCGTGCCCCAGTCGGTGGGAGATCCGGACAGGCGGTAGTCGATCTTGCCGCCTGCGCGGATGCGTTCCAGGTCGACCCATACCTGCTCCTGCGGGGCGTTCGACACGCGAACCTCGTCCACGTACTGGAGTTTCGCCCCGTCGGCGTTCGCGGCGGTGATGGTCAACGGTGCTCCGCCAGGAATCCGCACCACTGCTTTGGTGAACCTCGGCGCGTTCAGCACGAACTGGCCCGTGCCCGGTGTCGTGGGGTACAGGCCGAGGGCGCTGAAGACGTACCAGGCCGACATCGTGCCCAGGTCGTCGTTGCCGGTCACCCCGTCGGGAGCGTTGGTGAACAGCGTCTGCTGGGCGCGGACCACCGCCGAGGTCTTCGCCGGTCGACCGATCAGCGAGTACATCCACGGTGCGTGCAGGTCCGGTTCGTTGTTCGGGTTGTAGCGGAACTGGCCGTAGTAGTCGTACGGGTCGATCACCCACTCCTCGCGGGCCGTGCGCGCCGGGTCCTTGTGTTGCGCCAGTTCCGCCCGCGTTCCGCCAGCTGCGCTGCGTCTTCAGTGCGTCCCAGCGCTCCGGCCATCTGGGACAGCGAGCAGTCGGCCAGCGCGTATTCCATGGTCGCTGAGCCGCCGTGCGCCGGATCGACGTCCTGGCCCTTCTTCGGGAAGTCCGGGTCGTACTGCACGAAACCCTGCGACAGGTACGAGTCGTTGCCAGCGCGGCCTTCGAGCTGCGAATCCGCTGGTGGGACCTCGTTTGCGTTGCGCCGCAACGCTTCGTAGGCCTGCTGCTCGCGTCCGTCCAGCGCGCCGAAGCGCCACAGGTCCACCAGGAACGGCGTGACCGGGTCGCCCGTCATGGTGTTCGTCTCGAAGCTCGCGTACGCTCAGCGCGGCAGCCAGCCACCCTGCTCGTCGATCGTCAGCACGCTGCGCGCGATGTCCCGCGCGCGGTCCGGGGCCAGCAGCGCCAGCAGCTGGTTCTGCGTGCGATAGGTGTCCCACAGCGAGAAGAACTGGTAGTAGGTCCAGTCCTCGGCGCGGTGGATCGCGTCGTCGAAACCCCGGTACCGGCCGTCGGCGTCCGTGGCGGTCGACGGTTGCAGCAGGACGTGGTAGAGCGAGGTGTAGAAAACCGCTGAGTCGTCCGGAGTTCCGCCCGTCACCCGGATCCGGTCGAGTTCGCGGCTCCAGCGGTTCTGGGTCTGCTGGCGGATCTGGTCGAAGCCGCGCGAGCCCTCCGCGGCCAGGTTCGCGTCCGCGCCTAAAGCGTCCACATAGGATATCGAGGTGGTCGCGGTGACCTGGTCATCGCCGAAGGTCAGCCACGCGCCGCGCAGGCCTTCACCGCCGGAAACCGAGCGGCGGTCGAACTGCCCGCCGTCGGGCTGCCACGTGCCGAAGGACTCCACCGGCTTGTCGAAGCGCGTGGTGAACCAGAGCGTGTAATCCTTGCCGCCGCAGAAACCCTTGCTGCGCACCCAACCTCGCACCGTGTGGTCGTCGACCGCCTCCAGGCCGCTGGCCTTGACCGGGTTGCGTTCGTTGGCCTGCCCGACGTTGAGGAAGACGTTCGCGGGACCGTCGTCGAACGTGTAGCGCTCGGCGCCGACGCGCGTGTCGGCCGTCGCTTCCACGTCGATGCCGCCGCGGTCGGTCAGCCGGGTCCGGTAGTAGCCCGCCTCGCCGACTTCGCCGTCGTGGGTATAGGCCGAGGCGTACTGGTCCTGGTCGAATGTGGACGGTGCGGTGATGTCGAAGTCGTGATCGGGGCCGGCGCCGATGCTGCCGGCGGTGGGCAGAGTCGAGACCAGTCCGCCTTGCTCCCAGCATCCCGCGCCGGAGAGGAAGAAGTGGCCGAAGCCCTTGATCCGGGCGTCGTCGTAGCGCCATCCCGCGTAGTGCGTGCCGATCGGGCTGACCTGCGTCATGCCGAACGGGGCGGCGGCGCCGGGGAACGTGTTGCCCTCGTCCTTGGTGCCGATGAAGGTGTTCACCGCGCGGACCGGGTCGGTGGGTTGCGCGGCGGCGGGCAGTTGGGTGGCGGTCAGCGCGGTCAACAGCAGCGCTGCGGTGGTCGCGAGCCGATGGCGGTGTGCTGGCACGAGCCCTCCACGCCTTTGACAACGTTGTCAAACTTCGTTCGACCACCAGACTAGGGCGATTAAGGCGGTTCGCGACAATCGTCCGTGTGAGTGATCCTCTTCGTCAGAGGGCTCTGACCTGGACTAGCGATCCGAATCTTGCGGAGTGTCGGAGCGTTCGCCGCGGAGCACTTCGATGCGGTCCGAGCCGGGGCGGGACATGACCCAGCTCGATCCGGTCAACGACTTGGCGTGCTTCTTTAGCGGCGCCAGGCGGCTGGACACCTCGTCGTAGCCCGACACGGTGCTCGGAGTGCACACCAGCGTCGCCAGCGACAGGCTCACCGCCGCACCGCCCGCCGAGCGCTCCGGGGCGAGCACCAGCTCGGCCAGCGACACCAGGTCGTCGAGGTCGGCCACCAGCAGGAAGTCGTCGCCGCCGACGTGCCCGACCTGCACTGAGCTCAGCGCGGTCGCCGCGTCGGTCAGGCTGCGGCCGACGGCGCGGATCAGGTCGTCGCCGGCGGAGAAACCGACCGTGTCGTTGACCGTCTTGAACCCGTCGATGTCCAGCCAGCTCACCGCGAAGACCTCGTCGGCGGCGATGCGGCGGGTGACGTCGCGGGCGATCGCGTCGCTGCCCGGCAGCCGGGTCAGAGGGTTCAGCGCCGCCGCCTCCTCCACCTTCAGCTCTGCCATGCCGCGGATCAGGTCACCGGCGCGCACCGCGCCTAGGCACCGGCCGGGCTCGTCGACCACGATCGCATCGTCGTACATCCGGTTCTGATCGGAGCGGGTGACCAGGCTCAGCGCTTCCATCGCCGTGGTCGCGGTGGTCACCACCCGAGGCTCGTCGGCCAGCCGCGACGCCGGGCGCTTGGCGTGCAGCGCGTGGCCGTACGGGCCGGTCACCGCGAGCAGGAACCGGTTGCGGTCGATGGTCCACTGCGGCCGGTTCTCGTCGTCGACCAGCACCACGCCGCTGATCTCCGGGTGGTCGGCCAGCACGCCGCGCACCTTGTCGGCGGTGACGTCGGTGGGCAGGATCGTCGCGGGGGACAGGAACTCGGTCACCCGGGGTCCGCTGGCCAGCGAGCTGATCGGCGGACCGTGCGGATCGGTCACCTCCGCCGCCACCCCGGGCACGCTGCTGGCCGTCGGTGGCCGCCGTGCCGCGGGAGCGAGCAGGTTGCCCTGCACCAGGCGGACGCCGTTGCGGCGCAAGGTGGTCAGCTGGCGCTCGTTCTCCACGCCTTCGGCGACCAGCTGGCTCTCGGTGGACTCGCACAGGTGCCGCACCGACTCGACCACCGCGACCCGCGCCGGGCTGTCCGGCAGCTGCTGGACTACCCCGCGGTCCAGCTTGACCACGGCCGGGCCGATGTCGGCGATCAGCGTCAGCGGCACATCGCCGTCGCCGACGCCGTCCAGCGCGATCTGGAACCCGTCGGCGCGCAGCTTGTCCACCCCGGCCAGCAGGTCATCGGTGTTCAGCCGGGCGAACGGCGGGCCGATCTCCAGCGTCACCTCCTGCTCGCGGCGGCCGATCTCGCGCAGCCGATCGCGCAGCAGGTCCAGCCGCTCGAGGTCGTGGATGACCGTGCCGCCGAAGATGTTCAGGTGCAGCGGCAGCAGCGATTCGTGCTCGGCGGCAGCGGTCAGCGCCGAAGTCGCCAATGCCACGTCCAGCTCGGTCAGCCGCCGTTGCCGGGCAGCCTCCTGGAACAGCTCTTGGACGTGCTTGCCAGCTGGTCGGGCCAACGCCTCGATTGCGACGATGGCTCCGGTCTTGATGTTGATCAACGGCTGGAAGGCGAAGCGCACTTCGTCAACCAGCGCTAGCACGGAGTCGATGTTGCCCGCACTCATGCTGCTCCATCGACGGTGTTCACGACCTGTTCACCGACATCTCAGTTCCTCCTCCTCGGTGGAGGACCGCCTCTCCCCGCCGACCAACTTAGCGTGCTTGACCAGCACCGAACACGGGTTGCCGTCAGCGGGTGGCGGTTGACACAACAATTCGCAGCAGACCAGCCACGTTCCGTGCCCGGTCTGCCGGAAAAGCCCAGGTGTCAGCTGCCGCCGAGGCCGTGGCGGGCGAGGCGGTGGCCGACCGACAAGCCGCCTAGCGCCAGCTGGCGGCGGACGCGCCACGGCGCGCTCGCGAACAGGGCGGACATCGCCGCTGCCGTGCCGGTCGGATCGTTGTCGGGGGTCAGGAAGGCCGTTCGGTGCCTCTCGTCGAGCCCGAAGAACAGCTCGAAGAACTCCGGCACCTGCTCGGGCGGAAATGACAGCAGTGCTTGAAGTGCCCGGTGTCGCAGCACGTGGCCTGTCACAGCGCGTGGTGGCCAGAGGATCGACCAACCCGTGCGTGCCGCCACTGCCGGGCCGGACGGCAGGGCTGCGCTGATCGCTGCCGCCAACCACGGAGCGCGCTGCAGCGACGCGGCGATGCTGAACCCGCTCGCCGGGTGCACGAAGCCAGCGGCCGCGCCGAACGGGATCACCCGTCCCGGCCGGGGGAGCGGGTCGTCGACCGGGAACCGCACCCGCTCCTCGGTGATTCGCTCCGACTCGTCCACTCCGGCTGCCGCGAGCCGTCCAGCCAGCCGCCTGCGCAGCTGAGCCAGCGGCAGGGCGGGACGCCGTGCCAGCGAGGTCTCCTCCAGCAGCACCCGGTCCGGCCCGACGTGCACGGCGTAGAGGAACGTCGGCCAGCCACCGCGCGTCTGCGGGGCCGGGCGCCAGTCCATGAACACGCCCGAGTCGCGGCCGCAGAACGGCTCGGCGGCCGCGGCGCTGACCACCCAGCCGACCGCGCTCTGCTGCGCGGGCGTGTGCGTCGGGCGGCCACCGGAGAGCGTCCGGGCCGCGCCGGTCGCGTCGACGACAATCGCTGCGGCGATCCGCCTGCCGTCCTTGAGCACCACGGTCGATCCGGTGGGCCCGTGCTCGGCGGCCTTCGCGCGTCCGGTGATCTCCGCGACGTCGTGGCGCCAGAGGTGCCTCCACAGCGCGGTGTTGTCCAGAACGGCGTACTGCCGGGTCCATTCGTGCTGGTGCGTGCCGTGCAGTGCCATCCGGTCCACGACCGAGGCCAGCGCGGTGTCGGGGATCGACGCAGGCAGTTCGTCGCGCCAGGAGCCGTAGGTGTGCGGCCACACGCGGCGCGGCGCCGGATCGACCAGCACGACCTCGAGCCCGGTGTCGCTGCAAGCCGCAGCCGCGGCCCGCCCCGCCGGACCGCCGCCGACCACCACGACATCTGCCACGGTGAAATCAGATCACGCCCCGCATCGGCCCCGCCGCCAGGGCATCGCCTCCGCCGCCGAACATCACGCAGATCGAATTCGGTGACAGGCCAAGTACCCGTTTTCAAACCTGGTCTTTGTCTCTGAAACGGCGGAGGCGTTTAGCCCACTCTCGGTGCTTGCACCGCCGCGGGTTCTCAGCGTTCATCTGGCGAGGACGGCCCATCCGCCGTGTCTTTGGCCATACATAAGGGTGGACACCCGCAGTCCAGGCGGGCGCTGAGGTTGCGCTACCTGCACCGCCACGCAAAACGAGTTCGGAGACTTTTACAAGCTAACGTGTGGCCCATGCAGGATGCGCAGCTTCGGACTGGTCGGCGAAGTGGTCGTTCCGGCCCTCGTCGAGCCCCTCGTGACCTGGCCGCTAGCCCGTTCCGCGCGGATCGTGACCGGGTGTCCAGTTCGGCGTTCTTCGCGCGGCTGGGCGGGGTCACCCAGGTCGTCAGCCCGAGCGGTTCCGGCCTGCTGCTGCACAACCGCTTGACGCACAGTCTGAAGGTCGCCCAGGTCGCTCGCGCCATCGCCGAACGGCTAGTGGCCGATCCCGCGGACCTGGCCAAGCTGGACCGGCTGGGCGGCTGCGACCTCGACGTGGTGGAAGCCGCCGGGCTCGGTCACGACCTCGGCCACCCGCCGTTCGGGCACCTCGGCGAGAGCGTGCTGGACCGGCTCGCCCGGCAGCGGTTCGCGCTGCTCGACGGCTTCGAGGGCAACGCCCAGAGCTACCGCGTGGTGACCCGCATCGACGTTCGCGGCACCGACGGCGACGGTCTGGACCTGACCGCTGCGGTGCGCGCGGCGCTGCTGAAGTACCCGTGGACGCGGCTCGCCGAGCCCCAGCCGCACCCGCGGCACATGTCGGTGCCTCCGCGCGGCGCTTCCGAACCGGAAGAGGCGCCGGGCACCGGGTCGGCCAAGTTCTCCTGCTACCGCACCGAACTCGACGACATGGTCGACGCGCGGTCGCCATTCCGCGGGCTGCTGGCGGACTGGCAGCAGACCGTCGAGGCGTCGATCATGGACACCGCCGACGACATCGCCTACGCGATCCACGACCTGGAGGACTTCCACCGCGTCGGGATCCTGCAGCACACCAGCGTCTCCCACGAGCTGACCGAATGGCTGGGGCACGTGGTGGAGTTCGCCGGCCGCTCCGACGCCGACCTCGCCGGCGACGAGCTGCGCCCCGGCTGCTCACTGGAGCGGCTGCGCCGCCGCTTGCACGCCAAGGACGGGTGGATCGCCGACGACGAGGCGTTCGTCAGCGCGGTCAAGAAGGTCGTCGCGAACCTCGTCACCAAGCTGCTGGAAGTGCCCTTCGACCGCTCGCAGCAGGCCGAGCAGGCCGTCGCGGCGTTCTCCGGGGAGTGGACGCAGCGGCTGGTGGAGGGCATCCAGGTCGTCGAGGAGCCGCCGACGCGCTCCGGTCACGTCGCGCTGGCCGTCGAGCAGTGGCACGAGGTGCAGGTGCTGAAGTTCGTGCACCGCCGGTTCGTGTTGCAGCGCCCGGACCTCGCGCTGCACCAGCGCGGCCAGGACCGGCTGCTGAGCAAGCTGGTGGAAGCGCTGGACAACTGGCTGATCGACCGCAGCGAGGCCGCCCGGCTGCCGCACCGGCTGCGCGACCTGTTCGACCGGGCCCGCGCCGAGCTCGCCGTGCTGCACCGCGACGCACCGGAACTGCTGGTGCAACCGGGGGACCCGGCCGAGCTCGACGCCGCGCGACTGGAGCGGATGGCGCGCGGCCGAGCGGTGATCGACTTCGTCGCCTCGCTGACCGACGACCAGGCAGCCGCGCTGCTGGAGGCCCTCTCGGGCCGCACCACGCAGCTGTGGAACGACACGTTCGTGCTGTGAACAGAGCCCGTGAGCTCCCCGGCGGCGGACGTGCCGTCGAGGTGGTCCCGGAGCGAGTGGCGGGCTGGTTCGACCGCTTCGCGGTGTCGCACGGCGGTGTCGAGCGCACCGTCGTGGATCCGCGGCGGATCGAGGTGCGCGCGGGCGACGGCGGGCGGGCGGTCGTCGACGTGCCGTTCGGGCCGCTGCTCCCGCCGCACGGCGAGCAGCCGGGGCTGGTGGTGCAGCCGCTGGTCGAGCACCTGAAGCAGCCGCGCCGGATCGGGCTGGTGCTGGTGCGGCTCGGCGCGCACAGCGTCGGCATCGCCCGCGGCGGTCGGATCGAGCAGTCCGCCACCGGTCGGCACCTGGTGCACAGCCGGAACAAGGCGGGCGGCTGGTCGCAGCAGCGCTTCGCTCGACGCCGTGAAGGCCAGTCGCGGCGGTCGCTGGAGGCTGCCGCTGACGCGGTGGCCCGCGTTCTGCTGCCGGTGCGCGACGAGCTCGACGCCGTCGTGCTGGGCGGTGACTGGCAGGCGCTCGACGTGCTCAAGGAGGACCGGCGGCTTGCTGACCTGCTGTCCTCTGCCGGGTCCCGGGTGCTGGACGTCCCCGAACCGCGCCGCGCGGTGCTCGACGAAGCCGCCAAGCGCGCCGCTGCTGTGGAGATCCAGGTCCACGACTGCATGTGACCGAGGAGATGTGATCCGCGAATAATTTGGTGGACAGCGCCCGTTACACTGGTTTCGTGGTCATCAAGCGTTTCGTGGTCCGCGTTCCCCGCGCCACTCCGTCGCTGATCCGCCCGCTCATCGATTAGCCGGGCCACTCAGCCTCTCCGCCCACCGCAGTCTGCACCGGTGGGCGCGTTCGTGGAATCGCTCGACCACTACTTCCGGAGTTCCCCTTGATTTCTGCCACCGGCCTGGAACTGCGCGCCGGTTCCCGCATCCTGCTCTCGGACGCCACGCTGCGCGTCCAGCCCGGCGATCGGATCGGCCTCGTCGGCCGCAACGGCGCGGGCAAGACGACCACCCTGCGAGTGCTGGCGGGGGAGGGCGAGCCCTACGCGGGTGAGGTGATCCGCCGCGGCGAGCTCGGCTACCTGCCGCAGGACCCGCGCGAAGGCGACCTCACCGTCTCGGCCAAGGACCGGGTGCTGTCCGCGCGCGGCCTGGACCAGCTGCTGCGGGACATGGAGAAGACCCAGACCGCGATGGCCGAGCTGGCCGACGAGCGCCAGCGGGACAAGGCGATCGCCCGCTACGGCCGGCTGGAGGAGCGCTTCGCCGCGCGCGGCGGGTACGCCGCCGAGAGCGAGGCCGGGCGGATCTGCAGCAACCTCGGCCTGCCCGACCGGGTGCTGGAGCAGCCGCTGAGCACTCTTTCCGGCGGTCAGCGCCGTCGCGTCGAGCTGGCCCGGATCCTGTTCGCCGCCTCCGAGGCCGGTCCGGGCGGTCGTTCGGCCAGCACGCTGCTGCTCGACGAGCCGACCAACCACCTCGACGCCGACTCGATCAACTGGCTGCGCGACTTCCTCAAGGCCCACGACGGCGGGCTGGTGGTGATCAGCCACGACATCGACCTGCTGGCCGCGGTGGTCAACAAGGTGTGGTTCCTGGACGCGATCCGCGGCGAGGCCGACGTCTACAACATGGACTGGGTCCGCTACCAGGACGCCCGCGCGGCCGACGAGAAGCGCCGCCGACGCGAGCGCGCCAACGCGGAGAAGAAGGCCTCCACGCTGATGGCGCAGGCCGACAAGATGCGGGCCAAGGCCACCAAGGCGGTCGCCGCGCAGAACATGGCCCGCCGCGCCGAGAAGCTGCTGGCCGAAGCCGAGACCGAGCAGGCCCAGGAGAAGGTCGCCAAGATCCGCTTCCCGGATCCGGCGCCGTGCGGGCGAACCCCGCTGACCGCCGACGGCCTGTCGAAGTCCTACGGCTCGCTGGAGATCTTCAGCGGCGTCGACCTCGCCGTGGACCGCGGTTCGCGGGTCGTCGTGCTCGGCCTCAACGGTGCCGGCAAGACCACCCTGCTGCGCCTGCTGGGCGGCGTCGAAACGTCCGACTCGGGCGGAGTCGTCCCAGGTCACGGGCTGCGCATCGGCTACTTCGCGCAGGAGCACGAGACGCTGGACCACGACGCCTCGGTCTGGGAGAACATCCGCAGCGCCGCCCCGGACGCCCCGGAGCAGCAGCTGCGCACCCTGCTGGGCGCGTTCCTGTTCCAGGGCGAGCAGCTGCAGCAGCCGGCCGGAACCCTCTCTGGCGGTGAGAAGACGCGGTTGGCGCTGGCCGGACTGGTCTCCAGCGCGGCCAACGTTCTGCTGCTGGACGAGCCGACCAACAACCTCGACCCGGCAAGCCGCGAGCAGGTGCTCGACGCGCTGCGCAGCTTCACCGGCGCGGTCGTTCTGGTCACGCACGACCCGGGCGCGGTGCAGGCGTTGGAACCGGAACGGGTCATCCTGCTGCCCGACGGAACTGAAGACCACTGGTCGGAGGACTACTTGGACCTCGTCCAGCTCGCCTAGCAGGCACGGCCGACCAGAGTCGCACTACTACGGATGGATTAGTGCATTCCGGTGATCGCCGGGCGGTCATCTCGGCTGTTGGCCGATCTTTTTTCCATGATCGCCTGGCGTTCCCGCCTTTCCTGTTCGATCATTGCGCTGACAGGGGTCGCGAGGCCCGACCTGCTCAGAGGGAAGGCGGGGACACCGTGGCTGAGCTGAAGAAGGGTGCGCGCATCACAGGGAGTGCGCGGGACAAGCTTGCCAGTGACCTGAGGAAGAAGTACGAGAAGGGGGCTAGCATCCGCGCGCTCGCGGAAGCGACCGGCCGGTCGTACGGCTTCGTGCACCGGGTGCTGAGCGAATCAGGTGTGCAGCTGCGCGGTCGTGGGGGCGCGACGCGTTCCAAGAAGAAGTGAGCCCGGCGGCCACCGGCCGCAGAGCCTGTTGGCGATTGCCTTGCCCGCGTGGTCGCTCAGCGGAACCTGAGAGGCCCCCTGGACTGCGGGTGCCCTTCGTGATGTACGTCCGAATGCAGGCGGAGGGGCCGTCCTCGCCAGGAAACCTCTCAGAACCCGCCGGTGGTCACCCTGCATAGGTGGTCCAAGCGGCGGACGCCGCTTCTCTAAGCGCGGACGGCATTCGCCGACAGGCTCTCAGCGAGGAGGTCCGCTTGGCGGAGTCGATGGTGGACGCTGACCTGTTGGATCGTGGCGGTGTGGGGCTCACGATCCGCGGTCGGCGGGCCACGATCACCTTGAACCGCCCGGACGAGCTCAACGCGCAGACACCGCACACCTGGCTGGCGCTCCGGGAGATCGGTCGATGCCTGGACGCGGAGGTCCGGGTCGTGGTGCTGCGCGGCGCCGGCCGGGCGTTCTCGGCTGGGCTGGACAGGCGGCTGTTCACCGCCGCCGACGTCGACGGGGCGCCGGGGCTGGCCGCGCTGGCCCAGCGCCCCACCGAACAGGCCGACGCCGAGATCGCCGGCTTCCAGCAGGGGTTCAGCTGGTTGCGCGAACCCGACCGGGTCACCATCGCGGCAGTGCGGGGGCCCGCGATCGGTGCTGGATTCCAGCTGGCGTTGGCGTGCGACCTCAGAGTGGTCGCCGCCGACGCCAGCTTCCGCATGGCCGAGACCGGACTGGGGCTCGTGCCCGATCTGGGCGGCACGTTGCCGCTGGTCAGAACAGTCGGATACGCCCGGGCGGTGGAGATCTGCCTGACCGGGCGCGAGGTGCGCGCCGAGGAGGCGCTGCGGCTCGGACTGGTCAACTCGGTGGTCGAACCGGACCGGCTCGACGCGGCGGTCGACGAATTGGCCGAAGCCGTCGAACAACCGCCGCTCGGTGCGGTGCGCGAAACGCTGGCGCTGCTGGTGCAGGCTGACGAAGCCGTCGACCCCGAACAGCAGCTGGCGGCGGAGCGAGCCGCTCAACTCCGCCGCATCACGGAAATCACCGCGCAGCCCGACTGATTTCTCAGAGCAGGCCCGGGACTCGCTTGCCGTAGTGCTCGAGGTTAGCGGCGTTGGCTTCGTCGCCGCCGACGGTGTTCGAGCTGCGCCAGACCGGGAGGTCGACGCCCTCGGCCGCGGCCAGGTCGAACAGCTCGACCAGCAGCAAGTTCCACAGCAAAGCGTTGGCCATCGACGACAGCGGGGCCGTCACCGGGGCATCGGTCGGGTAGCTGGCGTCGCCGCCCGGAACCAGGGTGTCCAGCACGATCTCGGCCTCTTCGGCCAGCGTGGTCCCGGCGCGCTTGGGGGCTTCAGCACTCGCCGTCGGCGAGGTGATCGCGATGACCGACGATCCCGCCGCGCGGGCGGTTCGGGCGAGTTCCACCGGGTAGGGGTTCACCCCGGAGTTGGAGAACACCACCAGCGCGTCCACTCCGCCCTGGAACTCGGCCTCGGTGAGGATCTCCTCGGCCAGGCCGGTGCGCCGCTCGGTTCGGGTGCTGGGCACCGCACCGTGCAGCGGCAGCAGGTCGTGGTGGTAGAGCGGCCGGACCGCGGAGAGGCCGCCCGCCCGGTAGAAGGTCTCCATCACCCCGGCCAGCGAGTGGCCCGCCCCGGCCGTGCACACCAGGCCGTCCGCGCGGATCGCGGTGAGCAGCCGTTCGGCTGCGGTGCGCAGGTTCTCGGCGTTGTGCGCGCCGATCTTCCGCAGGTGTTCCAGCATGTGCTCGGCGTGGCCGGGCGCGGTTTCCGACATTCGGGGCTCCTGTGGGAGAGCGGAACGGATATAAGGTCTATACCAATTTGGTGACGTGGTGGTCAAGGACCGCTTCCACCACTGGTGTGGTGCGCGGGTACGCTGTTGATCAGCGACCGAGATCGAGGGGATGCATGCCGCAGCGAGGCAACCGCAGAGAACTGCTCGCCGACGCCGCAATCGAGGTGCTGGCGCGCGAGGGAGGTCGTGGGCTGACCCACCGCGCGATCGATCGCGAGGCGGAAGTTCCCGAGGGCACCACGAAGAACTACTTCCCGACGCGCAGCGCGCTGTTCCTGGCCGTCGCGCGCTACCTGGCCGCCCAGCACACCGCCGCGCTCGAGGCGCTGTGCAGCGAGACTCCCGCTGACGTCAGTTCCGAGGACATCACCGCGCTGTACGCGGCGATGCTGCGCCGGATGGCCACCAGCGCGCGGTCGCAGTTCCTGGCGCTGTTCGAGCTGCACCTGGAAGCCGTTCGAAACCCCGACGTGCGCACCGCGCTGAGCGCGATCACCGCGGCCAACGTCGACACCGCGGTGCAGCTGCACAGCGCGGTGGGGCGGCGGATCAGCCGACGCGGCGCCGGGCTGCTCGACGCCGGGATGCTCGGTGTGGCGCTGTCGATGCTGAGCCTGCCCGAGGACCTGGTATCCGAGCTCGGCCTGGACGACGCCGACGTGGTGGCGCGGGCGTTATTGGCACTCGGTTCGCCGCAGGGCGGACCGGCGATCGGGGTGCTGCGGGACGCCGCCGGCTGATCCGGTGGCGCTTCGGGGCCGTGCGACGACGCACGGTAGCCTGCTGGGGAACGAGATCTGGGCAGGGGCGTCCTGGGGGTCGCCCACGATCGAAGTGGATGCAGGGAACGCATGTCCAATCCAGCACAAGTCGAGCCCGGCCCGCTAGAAGAACCGCCAGCGGTGGTGTTCGCTCGCCTTGCCGACGTCCCGGTCGACGACCTGGACAAGCTGATCGAGGCCACCCACGAGGTCTACAACGACCTGAACAAGGTGCTCGGTCATCCCTACTGGGGCGATCTGGTGTACCACCAGGGCGCGGCGATGAAGGCGTTGAAGGAAGCGCGGATCTGCATGGAGGGGCTGCGCGCGGAAGCCGTCGGGGCGCGCAACACCGAGCTGGGCGTCACCGTCACCACCGCGGTCGTCGACGGCGAGCGGCACTACGCGCAGACCGAGGACGACAAGGCCGAGCTGGTGGACAAGGTGCTGCGCCCGCAGCAGCCGGGTGCGAGCCACCTCTACGTCTGGGACCGGCCGCACCAGGACGCCGAGGCGCCCGGCCCGTACCTGCAGGTGCGGATCGTCACCGACGTCGAGGGCGAGGTCGGCGTCCTGAACTTCACCGAGGAGACCGAGGACGGCGAGATGACGTCCTGGCACACCCTCAACCCGACGCCTTCGCCGGAAGCTCCCGCGCTGCCCTTCGACGCGGGAAGCACGCTGAAGTTCCCGCGCAACGCGGTGCTGCCGTTCCGGGAACTCCGCGCTGCACTGGACGAATTCACTCGAACTGGGCAGCAGCCGGAGGCCGTGCAGTGGCAGCCCGCGCGCTGGGGCGACCTGTAGCTCAGCGATCTAATCACCGGAAACACTGCCCCTTCAGGGGGCAGGAGGAATGCGAGTCCCGCCGCAGGAATCCGCGAAGTAGGACGAGAACGACAAGTGGTTTCCCCACAGGAATGCCAGTGGCGACGGGAGCGCAAGCGAAGCCCCCGCGGACCGTAGCCGCCCAGAAGCTCGGTCCTTCAAGGCTGAGTTGTTTACCCGTAGATCCCCTGGACTGCTCGGGCGGCGATGGTCGTGACGATCTTGAACGCCTTCATCGCCTCGGTCATGTTCGGCGCGTCGAAACCGATCCGCCGCACGTCCAGCTGCTCCACGGTCGGGATCACCGCGGCGGCGGCCGCCAAGTGCGCGGCGTCGAACTCCACCTCGATGCGGTGCGGACGCACGTCGCCGTCGATGCGCCCGGCCAGGCGCATGCCTTCGGTCGCTGCGTTGCGGATGTCGGCTGCGGTGCGGGCCGGTGGTCGGCAGATCGCGGCGTAGCGGCTGACGCATTCCTTGACCACCACGCGGTGCGCTGACGGCGCGTAGTCGGCGGCTTCGGCGCAGGCCCGGTCGTCGCCGGTGACCAGCAGGACGGGCACCCCGTGCTCGGCGGCGAGTGCCGCGTTCAGCCCGCCTTCGCCAGCCGGGCGGCCGTCCAGCCAGACGCCGGTGATCGAGTTCTCCAGGTAGGTGTGCGACAGCACACCCTCCTCGCCCGCCCGCGCGTGGTAGCCGAGGAACACCGCACCGTCCACATCGGACTCGATGCCCTGCATCATCGACAGCGGCTTGTGCCGCCCGGTCAGCAGCACCGCACGCTCGTCGAGGTCTTCCAGCAGCAGGTTGCGCTGCGAGGAATGCGCTTCGTTGACCAGCACGTCCGTCGCGCCTGCGGCGTACAGTCCTTCGATGCAGGCGTTGACGTCGCCGGTGAACAACTTCCGGAAGCGCTGCCACTGCTCGGTTCCGGGCACCACGTCATCGGTCCACGTAACTCCGGTGACGCCTTCCATGTCAGCTGAGAGCAAGATCCGCACGACGGCCAATCTAGGCGTGTTGTCCAGGCTTTCGGGGCGTGGCGCGCCGATCGGGTAACGGTTCGGTTCCGCTCGGTGACGCCGGGCGGCAATAACTCGTGGTTAACCATTGACGAACAGTGTCCGAAGGTGGTTCCTTTCTCTCACTCGCCGCGAAGGAGGGGGGCACAAGTGGGTAGACGACTCGTCGCGCTCTGGGCCGTGTTGCTGGTGGGCTTGCTGGCGCCGGTGCCCGCGTCGGCGCAGGACGCGAAGCCGCAGGGCGCCACGCTGCGGATCGGGCTGCAGCAGCAGATCGATTCGCTCAACCCGTTCCTGGGCTACACGCTCGCCGCCACCGACATCTTCCGGTCCATCTACCCGACGCTGACCACCTACGGCGCCGACGCCTTCTCCGTGCAGCCCGAGCTCGCCGAGAAGTGGGAGACCTCGCCGGACAAGCTCACCTGGACCTTCCACATCCGGCCCGGCGTCAAGTGGTCCGACGGCCAACCGGTGACCGCCCGCGACGCCGCCTACACCTACAACCGGATGATGACCGATCCGGCTGCCAGCACCGCCAACGGCAACTTCGTGGAGAACTTCGACACCGTCACCGCACCGGATGACAGCACGTTGGTGATCCGCACCAAGACGCCGCAGGCGACGATGCTGGCCATCGACGCGCCGATCGTGCCCGAGCACGTGTGGTCCAAGGTCACCAACGTCGAGGAGTTCACCAACGACCAGATGCCGGTGGTCGGCAGCGGGCCGTTCGTGCTCACCGGCTACCGCCCGGAGCAGGACGTCACGCTGACCGCCAACCCGGACTTCTGGCGCGGCGCGCCGAAGGTCGCCGAACTGCAGTTCATCCAGTTCAAGAACAGCGACGCCGCAGTGCAGGCGCTGCGCAAGGGCGACGTCGACGTGGTGCAGAAGCTCACCCCCGCGCAGTTCGACGCGCTGGCCGGTGAGTCCAACATCAAGCAGGTCAAGGGCCAGGGCCGGCGCTTCTTCGAGATGATCCTCAACCCCGGCGCGAGCAACAGCGAGAACGAGCCGATCGGCACCGGGCACCCGGCGTTGAAGGACGTGCGGGTGCGGCAGGCCCTCGACCACGCGATCGACCGGCAGGCGCTGGTCGACCGCGTGATGGGCGGCTACGCCGATGCCGGTGGCGGCTACCTGCCGCCGATCTTCAGCGACTACCACTGGAATCCGCCGCAGCCGCGCGAATTCAACCTCGCCGAGGCCAACCGGATGCTCGACGAGGCCGGTTACCAGCGCGGCGCGGACGGCATCCGGCACACCCCGCAGGGTGAACCGCTGAACTTCGACTTCGTGCTGCACGGCAGCATTTCGGCGGACAACCAGGTCGGTGAGTTCGTCAAGCGGTGGCTGGCAGATCTGGGCATCGGCGTGGAGCTGCAGCCGGTGTCGGACAACCAGCTCAACGACCGCACCACCGCCGGTGACTTCGACATGGTGATCAGCGGCTGGTCGGCCAACCCCGACCCGGACTACGTGCTGCGGCTGCAGACCTGCGGCGCGCGGCCCAGCCCTGATGGTGGCGGGAACGTCGACACCTACCTGTGCGACAAGCAGTACGACGAGCTCTACGACCGGCAGCTCGGCGAGTTCGACAAGGCTGCGCGGGTCGACCTGGTCAACCAGGCGCAGGCCCGGTTCTACGACCAGGCGGCCGGGTTGATCCTCTTCTACCAGAATTCGTTGGAGGCGTACCGCACCGACCGCTACACCGGTTTCACCCTGCAACCCAAGGACAACGGCGTCATCGTGGCGCAGCAGGGCTACTGGGGTTACCTCGGCGCGGAGCCCACCGAGGAGGCGATCAACGGGTCCTCGGGCACCGACTACAGCGCCGTCGCGTGGGTGCTCGGCGGGGCCGTGGTGCTGGTCGGCGTCGTGGTGGCGCTGGTGATCGTCCGCCGCCGGGCGACCGCCGACACCAGGGAGTGAACCGTGTCCGATCTGCTTGCCACCGTTCCGGAACAGGCCTCGCCCAGCGGCGGCCGCCGTCGGTTCGCCCGCTACCTGGGCGGCAAGGTCGGCGGCGGTCTGGTGAGCCTGTTCCTGGTGGCGGTGCTGGGTTTCTTCCTGTTCCGGGTGATCCCGGGCGACCCGGTGCGCACCATGACGCGCGGGGCACCGGTCAGCGAGCAGCAGATCCAGGTGCTGCGCGAGCGGTTCGGCCTGGACCAGCCGCTGTGGAAGCAGTTCCTGGATTTCATCGGCAACCTGCTGCGCGGTGACCTCGGCACCTCCTACACCTACAGCCGTCCGGTCGGGGACCTGATCGTCGAGCGGATCGGCCCGACCGTGCTGCTCGTGGGCACCGCGACGGCGCTCGCGGTGGTGCTGGGGCTGTGGATGGGTTCCCGCGCGGCGTGGCGGCACGGGGGCGCGTTCGACAAGACCTCGACCTCGGTGGCGCTGACGCTGTGGTCGGTGCCGACGTTCTGGCTCGGGTTGATCGTGCTGATGGCCTTCGGCGTCGGGGTCGGTCCGATCCCGGGGCTGTTCCCGGTCGGCGGGATCTCCTCCCCGGACACCCCGCCCGAGTTCCTGCCGCAGCTGCTCGACGTGGCGCACCACCTGGTGCTGCCGTCGCTGACCATGGTCGCGGTGATCTACGCCGAGTACCTGATGGTGATGCGGTCGTCGCTGCTGGAGGAGATGGGCGAGGACTACCTGACCACCGCCCGCGCCAAGGGACTTCGCGAGGACCTGGTGCGTCGCCGGCACGCCGTGCCCAACGCGATGCTACCGACGGTCACGCTGATCTTCCTGCGGCTGGGGTTGGTGGTCGGCGGGGCGATCACGGTGGAGACGGTGTTCTCCTGGCCAGGTCTGGGGCTGCTGACCTTCGAGGCGTTGCGGGTGCCGGATCTGCCGCTGCTGCAAGGGATCTTCATCGTGCTGGCGGGGAGCGTGGTGGTGATGAACGTGCTGGCCGAGCTGCTCTACCGAGTGCTGGACCCGAGGGTGCGGGAATCATGACCGCCACCGCCAACCAGATCGTCCGGGCCCGACGCCGAGCGCGGCTGGGTGAGGCGTGGCGGGTGTTCCGCGCCGACCGGTCCGGGTTGTTCGGGCTCGTGGTGCTGGTCGTCGTCTCGCTGATGGCGGTGCTCGCGCCGCTGCTCACCGACGCAACTGGGCTGGACGTCACGCGGGCGAGCGGTGAGCCGTTGCAGGCTCCCAGCGGTGACTACTGGCTCGGCACCGATGAATCTGGTCGTTCCGTGCTGCTGCTGACCTGGTGGGGCGCGCGGGTGTCGCTGGTGGTCGGGCTCGCGGCGGCGCTGCTGTCGGTGCTGATCGGTGCGCTGGTCGGGGTGCTCGCGGCCCACTTCGGCGGGTGGACCTCGCGAATCCTGTTGCGGTTCACCGACTTCTTCCTGGTGCTGCCCGCGCTGGTGCTGGCGATCGCGCTGTCCACGGTGCTCGAGCGCGGGTTGTGGACGATCGTGCTGGCGATCGGGGTGACGTCCTGGCCGCCCACGGCGCGCATGGTGCGGGCCCAGACGTTGACGATCGAAACCCGCCCGTACATCGAGCGGGCGCGGGCATTGGGCGCCGGGCACGGGCACATCATCGGTCGGCACGTGCTGCCCGCCGTGCTGCCGCTGGTGTTCGCCAACACCACGCTGGCGGTGGCCAGCTCGATCATCGCCGAGTCCACGCTGTCGTTCCTGGGGCTCGGCGACCCGAGCCTGGTGTCGTGGGGCTCGATGCTGAAGTCGGCGATGGACACCGGCGCGGTCACCGGCGGCGCCTGGTGGTACCTGCTGCCGCCCGGCGTGGGGATCGTGGTGATGGTGCTCGCCTTCACCCTGTGCGGGCGGGCGTTGGAGACGGTGTTCAACCCGAGGCTGCGGGGGCGGCGGTGAGTCCGATTCTGCAACTGCGCGACGTGTCGGTGACCTACCCGGGAGCGGGCGAAGCTGCCGTGCGGGGCGTGAGCCTGAGCCTCGGCGAAGGCGAAACCCTCGGTCTGGCAGGCGAATCCGGCTGCGGGAAGACGAGCCTGGCGATGTCGGTGCTTCGGCTGCTGCCGAGCTCAGCGCGCGTCGGGGGGCAGATCCTGCTGGACGGCGAGGACGTGCGCGAGATGTCCTTCGGGCAGCTGCGCGCGGTGCGCTGGGCGGACGCGTCGGTGGTGTTCCAGGGCGCGATGCACGCGCTGAACCCGGTGCACACGATCGGCGACCAGATCGCCGAGCCGATCAAGCTGCACGGCAGTGCGGAGGACCCGCAGGCGCGGGTCGCGGAGCTGTTGGCGCAGGTGGAGCTGCCTGCGGAGCGGGCGAACGCTTACCCGCACGAGCTCTCCGGTGGGCAGAAGCAGCGGGTCATGATCGCCATGGCGCTGGCGTGCGAGCCGCGGCTGGTGATCGCCGACGAGCCCACTACGGCTTTGGACGTCGTCGTGCAGGCGCAGATCCTGGAGCTGATGCGGCGCCTGGTGGCCGAACGCGGCATCGCACTGGTGATGATCAGCCACGACCTGTCGGTGCTGTCGGCCAGCTGCTCTCAGCTCGCGGTGATGTACGAGGGGCGCGTGGTGGAGCACGGCCCGTCCCGACGGGTGATGACCCGGCCGCAGCACGAGCACAGCAAGGCGCTGGCCGATGCGTTCCCGACCGTCGGGGATCCGGACTTCCGGCTGATCGAGAGCGCGTCCCGCGGGTCTGCGCTGCTGGCGGCGGAGGGCGTCGCGGTTGACTTCACCGGCCGGTCCGGACGCGTTGTGCACGCCGTGCGCGGGGTGGACCTGGCGGTGGAGGAGAAGGAGATCGTCGCGCTGGTCGGGCAGTCCGGTTCCGGCAAGACGACGCTCGCGCGGACCCTGCTGGGCTTGCAGAAGCCGACCAGGGGAGCGGTCCGCTACGACGGGGTGCCGCTGCCGACCAGCACCTCGGGTCTGCGGGACTACCGCAGGCAGGTGCAGCTGGTGCTGCAGGACCCGACGGGGGCGCTCAACCCGCGGCACACCGTGTACGAGGCGGTGGCGGAAGGCCTGCGCATCCACGGGATCACCGATGACGAGCGCGGTCGGGTGTCGGCGGCTTTGGAGGCTGCGGAGTTGCGTCCGGCGGAGAAGTTCTTCGGCCGTCTGCCGCAGGAGCTCTCGGGTGGTCAGCGGCAGCGCGTGGTGATCGCAGGTGCGCTGGTGCTGGAGCCGAAGGTGCTGATCGCCGACGAGCCGGTGGCCTCGCTGGATGCGACCGTGCGCGGTGAGATCCTGTCGTTGCTGCTGCGCCTGCGCGTGGAGCGCGACCTGTCGACGCTGGTGATCACCCACGACCTCGGCCTGGCGTGGAACATCGCGGACCGGGTGGCGGTGATGTACCAGGGCGAACTGGTCGAAGTCGGCCCGGTCGAGCAGGTCCTCCTGGACCCCCAGCACGACTACACCAAGACGCTCCTGGCGGCGGTGCCTTCCGTCGACCGCCGCGTGGCGTAGGCGGTTCCAAATTTAGGGAAATTTGGGAGCCTCGTGGTTCAGTCGAGGCTTTCCACCACTGCGGGGTGGCCTGGCCGGTCGGCTTTGACCACGTAGTCCGCGAGGTGTTCCGGGGTGACTTCTTCGGTGTAGCGGTGGAAGGCCGGGAGGGTCCAGTGGTCCGCTTCCGGGGTTCGGCGGTGGAGGGCTGCTTCCGGGAGCCAGAGGTGGATCGTGAGGTCGAAGGACAGGCCCGCGCCGAGCAGAAGTGGACCGTCCACAATGGCCACTGCTCGGTTGGGGAGCTGGATGCGGGGTAGGCGTGGGGAGCGGTCCGCCCCGGCGTCCCAGAGAGCGGGGAGGACTCGACCGTTTCCATTGTCGGACAACGGATCCAGCACTTCTCGGGTCAGGCCGCGCAGGTCGTACCAGCTCTCGTAGTACGAGTCCGGGTCGTGGTGGCCGTGTTCCAGGCGCAGCGATGCCGGGCGGAGGTAGTCCGCCATGCGCACGCGGACCACTTCGCGGCCCCGGGTGCGCAGCGGCTCGACCAGGGAGTCGGCGAGGTCGCAGGTTCCGGCGGCAGGGGCGCCGTCCACCGCGATCCGCGCCCAGCGGCGGGGGAGCGCGTCGATGCGGTCGACCACTTCCGCCGCCAACAGCTCGGGCGTCACAGGTCGAACTCGCACGTGCTCTCCTCTCATCCAGCCGCTGACGCTATCAACTACGCAGCTGCTGCCAGGAATTCCCGCAGGTGCGTCAAGACCTGCTCGGGGCGCTCCTCGGGCAGGAAGTGCCCGCAGTCGGCGATCTCGGCGCAGGTCGGGTTTTCCGCGTAGTCGCGCCAGATCTCGCGCATCGGCAGCTTCGCGGGCAGGCCCGCTGATCCCCACAGCGCCAGCACTGGCATGGTCAGCTTGCGGCCCGCTTCGGCGTCGGCGTCGTCGTGCTCGCTGTCGAGGGGGAACGATGCGCGGTAGTCGTCGAACCCGGCGCGCAGCGCTCCCGGCGCGGAGAACGCGCGCACGTACTCGTCGATCGCCGAGGACTCCAGGCCCTGCCGGTTGACCGTCCAGCGCTCGAAGAAGTACCCGAGGTAGCCCGCGACGTCGTCGCCGACCAGGCGTTCCGGCAGGTCCGGCTGCAGGTGGAAGAACCAGTGCCAGTACGCCGTCGCCGCTTCGGTGTTCATCCGCCGCCACATCTCGCGGGTCGGCACGATGTCCAGCACCGCCAACCGGTCGACCTGATCAGGCCGGTCCAGGCCCCAGCGGTGCGCCACCCGCGCGCCGCGATCGTGGCCGACGACGCTGACCGACTCGAAGCCCAGCGCCGCCACCAGCTCGGCCATGTCGGTAGCCATCGTGCGCTTGTCGTAGCCGTCGCGAGGCTTGTCGGTGTGGCCGTATCCGCGCAGGTCAGGTGCGATCACCGTGTGCGTGCGGGACAGCTCCGGGATCAGCTTGCGCCAGCAGTGGCTGGTCTGCGGCCAGCCGTGCAACAGCACCAGGCCTGGCCCGGTGCCCGCTCTCGCGTAGTGCACGCGCAGCCCGTTGACCAGGGCAACTTCGTCGGACGGCATAGATCGACTCCATCTCTAACTGGCTTAGATGGTTAGAATGAGGATGTTAGGACGACGACGATGGGAGGGGCAAGGGTGAGCGACTGGATCTGGGACGGCGGTCGGCTCTGCCTCGACCTGGTCAACACGCTGCGCGACCGCTACCGCGGAGGCCGGGAGCTGTTGGTGGCGCCGGACTTGCTGGCTGAATGGCTGCACGAAGTCGGGCTCGACACGTCAGCGCCCACCGGCGAGCACGTGTCGACCGCGCGGGAACTCCGCGAGGCGATCGACCGTGCCGTGCACGCTCGCGCGCAGGGCACGGCCATCGCGGAATCCGATGTGGAGCTGATCAACGAGGTCGCCCGCGGCGAGAGCCCTGCGATCCAACTGCGCGTGGGTTTGGACGGATCGGTGACGACGTTTCGCCCCGACCCGCAGGACCCGGTAAGCGCAGCGCTGGCGGCGGTGGCCGTCGACGCGATCGAATTGCTCGCGGCAGAACCGTTTCCGCGAGTCGCGGTCTGCGCGTACCACCGCTGCGGACTCCGCTTCCTGGACACCTCCCCGGCGCGCAACCGCCAGTGGTGCTCGATGGCGAGATGCGGCAACCGGGCCAAAGCCCGCCAGCACTACGCCCGCCGCAAAACCGGATCCTGAGCTCCGCCGTCGGGCGACCGGTCGAGCACAACTTCCATGGAAATCAGACGCGCGATTTCCATGGAACTTGCTTTCTGGGGCAGGGGGTTCAGAGGAGGGCGGGTTGGAGGATGGAGAGGCGTTGGGCGTCGGTGTCCAGTTCGGCCGCGACTCCGAGCGGGATGGTGCGCTGCGCGACGCAGTGGCCGAAGCCGAGTTCCCACAGGATCGGCACACCCAGACCGCCCAGCAGATCCGACATCACCGCGCGGACTTCTTCCAACGGTCCGCATTCGGTCCACGAACCGAGCGCGATGCCCGCGGCGTGGTCGAACCAGCCCGCGCGCAGCAGCTGGGTGACGAACCTGTCCAACTGGTACGGCTTCTCGGTGATGTCCTCCAGCATCGCGATGCCGCGTTCCGGCGGGGTCGGCGCGTCAGGAGCGCCGAGCGAACCCGCGACGATGCTGAGGTTGCCGCCGTACGTCGTGCCGCGGGCGCGTCCGCGCACCAGGGCGTCCGCGGTGGAGCGGGTCAGGATGGTGACCGACTCGGGCTGGAACAGGGTGCGGCGCAAGTGCTCCCGCGCCGCGGGGTCCTCCGTGAACGCCTGCGTGGCGACCATCGGCCCGAACACCGTGACCAGGCCGAGTTGGGTGGCGACGGCGTCGTGCAGCGCGGTGATGTCGCTGGAGCCGGTGAACACCTTCGGCCCGGCTGCGGTCATCGCCGTCCAGTCCAGGTGGTCCAGGATCCGCATGCTGCCGTAGCCGCCGCGCGCGCAGAGCACGGCGGTCACGTCCGGATCGCACCACGCCTCCTGCAGGTCGGTGGCCCGGTCGGCGTCGTTGCCCGCCAGGTGGGGCAATCGCGGGTGGCGGTCGAGGACGTGCTTGCCGACGCGCGGCTCCAGACCCCAGGCGCGCAGGTGGTCGAGTCCGGCTTCGAGCAGCTCTTCGGGCACCGGGCCTGCCGGGGCGACGACCGCCACCGCGTCACCGGTGCGCAACCTCGGCGGGCGACGTAGTTCGCGCATGCTCATCGGCGTGCTCCATCCCGCGATCTTGACAACCGGCGGTGAGAGATTATCGGTACCAGGCGTGGCGCGCTGCAGTTCGCCAACGGCGAACACCGGCGAAATCGGTGGTCGACGGGCGGATTCTGCGGGTAGACCGGCACGTGGTGCGGCGGTGTCGAACAAAACGGGGGCCAGTCGCGCACCGCGTGCGCTCGGTGGCCTAGTGTCGGAGGAGTCATGGCTCGTGTCATCCACGTCTTCCGTCAACCCGACCGGTTCGTCGCCGGAACGGTCGGGGAACCCGGTGAGCGCACCTTCTACCTGCAGGCGTCCGAGGACGTCCGCACGGTGAGCGTGCAGCTCGAGAAGCAGCAGGTGTCGGTGCTGGCTGAACGCATCGGCGCGCTGCTGGAGGAAGTGCAGCGGCGCTTCCACGCCGACCTGCCCAACCAGACCCCCGACGAGCTCGTCGACACCGAACCGCTGGCGGTCCCGGTCGACGAGGAGTTCCGGGTCGGGACCATGGGGCTGGGCTGGGACGCCGAGACCGAGGCGGTGGTGGTCGAACTGCTGGCCGTCACCGAGGAGGAGATCGACGAGTCGGTGGTCCTCGACGACACCGAGGAAGGCCCCGACGCGCTGCGGGTGTTCCTCAGCCCCACGCACGCGCGGGCGTTCGCCGAGCGCGCCGAGCGCGTCATCAACGCCGGTCGCAAGCCTTGCCCGCTGTGCTCCGAACCTCTGGACCCCAGCGGCCACATCTGCCCGCGCCAGAACGGTTACCGCCGCTCGGAAGAGGTCTGAGGCGCGTGCGCGCCGGTGATCCAGCGGTTCGCGAACTGCTCCTGCACGGCGAGTTGGACGTCCAGGGGCGGTTGGTCGAGGCGTCGAACGCGACGCTGTTCTGCGGGATCGAGAGCGACGGCGTGACCGCCGAGTGCGTCTACAAGCCGGTGCGCGGGGAACGTCCGCTGTGGGACTTCCCGGACGGCACGCTGGCCGGGCGCGAGGTCGGCTCCTACCTGCTGGCCGAGGCGATCGGCTGGGACCTGATCCCGCTGACGGTGCTGCGCGACGGCCCGTTCGGGCCGGGCATGGTGCAGTTGTGGGTGGACGTCGAGCAGGACTCCGAGCTGGTCGACATCGTCGCCCCGGACGAGGTGCCGGAGGGCTGGCTGCCGGTGCTGCGCGCCCAGGACCACCACGGTGATCCGGTGGTGCTGGCGCACGCCGACCACGAGCAGCTGCGGCGCCTCGCGGTGCTCGACGTGGTGATCAACAACGCCGACCGCAAGGGCGGGCACGTCCTGCACGCGTCGGACGGCCGGGTGCAGGGCGTGGACCACGGCGTCAGCCTGAACACCGACGACAAGCTGCGCACCGTGCTGTGGGGCTGGATCGGCCAGCCGCTGCCGGAGGACGCCGTCGACCGGCTCGGTGAGCTGCGCGCCCTGCTGGAGGGCGACCTGGCCGCTCAACTGGCCGAGCACATCACGCCGAAGGAAGTCCAGGCGGTCAGCACCCGCATCGAACGTCTGCTGGAGTCCGGGGTCTTCCCAGCACCCTCCGACGAGTGGCCCGCGATCCCCTGGCCGGCGTTCTGATTCCACAGTTTCAATTGAAACTGTAAATCCCAGGCACGACGGATCACAGTTTCAATTGAAACTGTGAGGTGGGCGCGCTGCGGGGTCCGGCGGGGGCAAGGCAACCTGGGGTGGTGCGAAACGAGTACCAGCCGTTGAAGATCCAGGCCTCTTACGCCGACCGACTGCATTCGCCGTTGCCCAGCTTCCGGGACGTGATGCGGTTGATGTGGACCGGCGGGTTCCAGGGGAGGGTGGAGGACGCCGATCAGATCCCGGTGCTGCGCAGCGGACTGACCCCGATCGCCGCGCAGGACACCGCGCTGAGCTGGGTCGGGCACGCCACGTACGTGCTCCGGATGGGCGGGGTCACGGTGCTCACCGACCCGGTGTGGTCGTCCCGGATCCCCGGCGTGCCGCGGCGGCTGACCCCGCCGGGCGTGGCCTTCAGCGAGCTGCCGCCGGTCGACGCGGTGGTGATCAGCCACAACCACTACGACCACCTGGACGCTCCGACGATCCAGCGCCTTCCGCGCTCGACGCCGGTGCTGGTGCCCGCAGGGCTGGGCCGCTGGTTCCGGCGGCGAGGGTTCACCGAGGTCGTCGAGCTGGACTGGTGGCAGTCGGCGGAGGTGGCCGGGCTGACCTTCGACTTCGCCCCGGCCCAGCACTGGAGCCGTCGAGGCCCCCGCGACACCTGCCGGAGCCTGTGGGGCAGCTGGGTGATCACCGGGCCGGACCACCGCGTCTATCACGCCGGCGACACCGGATACGGCCCGCATTTCGCCGAGATCGCGCAGCGCTACCCGGGCATCGACGTGGCGATGGTGCCGATCGGTGCGTACGACCCGCGCTGGTTCATGAAGCCGGTGCACATGGATCCGGAGGAGGCAGTCCAGGCGGTGACGGACCTGGGAGCGACCTACGCGGCGACGATGCACTGGGGAACCTTCGTGCTGACCCGCGAACCGGTCGTGGAGCCGTTGACCCGGATCCGCAAGGCCTGGCGCGAAGCGGGTCGAGACCCGGAGCAGCTCTGGGACCTCGCAGTCGGCGAATCCCGCGTCCTCCAGCCCTGAACACACCACCAGGTGACGCCAAGACCCCGTGAGCACTTCCTGGTGCCATAGCGACTGGGTTTTCGTTGCGCCACCGTTATCCAGTCGGAGACCTGCCGGGGTCTGGGGGCGGCGGGCGAGTGCCCCAGTCAACTCGACGTCATTTGCTTGGAGATCCGCGTCGTGTGGCTCCGACGGAGCTAGTCTGCTCAGCATGATTGCTGATGGGTTCCTCGCCGTCGCGGCTATCACTTCGCCGCTGCTGCGCACCCCCGAACTCGCGGATCGCTGGACGATGCCCAGCGCGTTGCAAGAGTTCCGCGTCAGCGGCCTGGCCGGTCATTTAGCCAACGCGGTGTTCAACGTAGAACGTTTCCTCGACAGCCCCGTTCCTGACGGTACGGAATCGATCAGCGCGGTGCAGTACTTCTTGCAGTTCTTGCGTAACCAGGACGTATCGCATCTGATGAGAACTCGCGCCACCTTGCGAACGGCGCGGAAGCGGTGCACTCGAAACCCCCAAGCTGGGATGATGATGTGCTCGCGCACGCTCGACCGTAGCGGAACATACGGGGTCGTTGAAGTTCAGCTTGGCTCGCATGGTTGTTGACCAGGGCCACCTTCCGTAGATCGCATCTGATGCGACATACTCGCGCTGGATGCGATCTGTGGAAGGCGGGTCCAGTGCGCAAGAATGACGGGTTTCCGGGCTCGGTTGGGCTGCATCTCGCCGACGGGGTGCCACTGCTGCACCCCGAGGAGCAGGTGTTCGCCGCGATGCTGGAGGGCTGGCGTAACCAGCAGTTGGCGCGCAACCTGGCGCGCTCGACAGTCGAGGCGCAGCAGCGCCAGGTTCGGCGCTTCTTCGAGCACGCCGGGGAATACCCGTGGCAATGGAGCCCGCAGTTGGCCGACGAATGGTTCACCGATCTGCGCGCGGTGCACCACGTCGCGAAGTCCACCGTGCGCGGCTACCAAGGTGCGCTGCGGACGTTCTGCTCGTTCCTCACCGACCCGGCCTACGGATGGGCCGCAGAGTGTGAGCAGCGGTTCGGCACGCATCCAGTGCAGGTGATCAACGAGGTCAACGCCGCCGCGCATGTCGCCGATATCGAAGCCGAGCCTCAGCGACGGGCCTTCACCCGCGAGGAGTTGCAGGCGCTGTTCGACCACGCCGACGAGGAGATCGCACGCAAACGCGCTGCCGGCCGCAAGGGCTGGCTGGCGGCGTTCCGGGACGTGACGACCTTCAAGACGGCCTACGGGTTCGGACTGCGCCGCAACGAGACGCGGATGCTCGATGTCGTCGACTTCGGTTGCAATCCACACGGCCGGGAATTCGGCGAGTACGGCGTTTGCTACGTCCGGCACGGCAAAGCCAAGAAGGGCTCACCGCCAAAACGGCGCAGCGTGCTGTGCGTGTGGGAGTGGGTCGCCGAAGTGCTTGAGCAGTGGATAACCGAGGTGCGGCCACTGCTCGGGAGAGAGCACAACCCGGCGCTGTGGCCTTCCGAACGCGCCCCGCGGATCGCCAACAAACAGCTCAACCGGCGGCTGGCCGCCTACCGCGACGAGCTCGGAATGGATCCTGCGCTGGACTTCCACTCACTGCGCCGGGCCTACGTGACGCACCTGATCGAGGACGGATTCGACGCGCGGTTCGTGCAGGAACAGGTCGGCCACGAACACGCCAGCACGACCTCGATCTACACCTGCGTGTCCTCGGACTACCGCACCCGCACACTGCGGCGGGCGCTGGACGCGACGATCGACGAGGCACTGGGGCCAGGAGGAAAAGGAGCATGAGGATGCAGAAGCGCGAGGTCAGCTACACGTGGCGGCTGCGGGAGACCATGGCCGAGCATGGCATGTACGCCACAACCGACCTCGTGGAACCGCTGCGCGAGCGCGGTATCCACCTGTCGGTCTCACAGGTGCACCGGCTAGTGACCGGAACGCCCGAGCGTCTGTCGTTGAAGGTGCTGTCAGCGCTGTGCGACATCTTCGCCACCGAACCCGGCGAGCTGATCAGCACCGATGCGGCCAACATCGGCATCCGCAAGACCGCCACCGACGACGCCCCGGCGCCACCGAACGTCGCTGAGCTACGTCCCAAACGCGCCCGGATCACCCCAGCTGAATGAACCAGGACCACCTGCCCACCAGCGGAGTCTGTGCGCGGTGCGGGCGCCCCGTGTGCAGTGACTACGCCAAAATCAAGGGCGATAACCGGCTTCGTGCCCGGTGGGGCTGGCCGGAAGGACCCGTCTGCGTCGCCTGCTACGAACAGGCGATCAACACCTACGGTCGCTGCGGGGACTGCGCCACCGACCGGCTACTTCCCGGCCGCCGTACCTCGGACGGCAGCCCGATCTGCACCGACTGCGCCGGCGGTCTTGGTGACTTCACCTGCCGTCGCTGCGGCCAGGAAGGACCTGGCTACCGCGCCGACGCCTGCGCCCGATGCGTGCTCGCGGACCGGCTGACCGAACTGCTCGACGACGGCAGCGGCGCAGTGCGCCCCGAGCTGGAACCGCTGTTTCACCTGATTCACGCCATGAGCTGGCCCGCCAGTCGACTGACCTGGCTGCGCCGCGAAGCCCCAGTCTCGGTGTTGTCCGCTCTGGCCCGCAGCGAGGTCCCGCTCACCCACGAGGGCCTGAGCAGACTGCGCCCCCGGAGATCGGTCATCTACGTGCGCGACCTGCTCATCGACTGCGGTGTTCTCCCACCCGTCGACCGATTCCTGCTGCTGTTCGAGCAATGGCTTCCCGACTGGCTGGCGACGATCAACGACCCTGCGCACCGCAAGCTGCTGGAGCGGTTCGCCACCTGGCACGTGCTGCGCCGACTACGCCAAACCGCCCGCGAGCAGCCCATCAACTCCTACCGAGCCAACAACGCCCGTCGTCTACTCCGGGTCGCCGCGCTGTTCCTTGACGACCTCGCTGCACACGGACGACGACTTGATGAATGCACCCAAACCGACATCGACTGCTGGTTCACCGCGGAAAACCGGGATTCCAAGTGCTCCCGCGAGTTCCTACGGTGGGCGCTCCAGCGACACGAACTTCCCCGCCTACATCTGCCCATGTCGCCGCGCTCGACCGCCACGCGATTGAGCCAGCGCCACCGTCTTGATCAGGTCCGCCGGGTGCTCACCGACGAGACCATCCCTGACGCCGATCGCGTACTCGCCCTGCTGATCCTGCTCTACGCCCAACCACTGATCCGGATCGCGCAGCTGACCACCGATGACATCATCCGCGACGACGACCAAGTGCTGCTGCGGCTCGGCGACCCGCCCATGCCGGTTCCGCCGCCGTTCGCCGAGGTGCTGACCCGCTACCTCGACAACCGGCTGAACCTCACCACCGCCGGCGGCGCGACCAACCCGTTCCTGTTCCCCGGCCGCCGCCCCGGCCAACCCCTGCACACCACCTCGCTACGCCTCCGGCTGCGCAACCTAGGCCTCCCCAGCCGCGACGGCCGCACCACCACGATCCGCCAGCTTGTCCTCCAAGCACCCGCCCCCGTCGTCGCCGGAATGCTCGGCTACCACCCCAACACCACCGAACTTCTGGCCGCCGAGGCCGGATCCACTTGGAAGAGCTACGCCTCCGGGGACCACGACCGCCTCGGGAACAGCTGAGCTGAAGGCATCGCTGAAGGCATCTACGCGATCACTCGGTCGCCGCATCGCGAGCCGCGGCCAAGGGGGATCGCCCCCGGTTTCGTCCAGGTCACGTGCACGACCGCCATTTCGTTCCTGGCCCCGTAACCCGGTGACCCCGGACGAGGACGAGAACGACTAGGAGCGGCCTGTGGTGCCGCCCGCATTCAAGTGGATTCGGGCGGCACCACGATGCCCCTGACCAGGCAATTAGTGCACCGGCGGGTCGGAGAACCTGCGTCACGACCTCGGACCACGCGCAGGGCCTCGTGCCGCGGGTTCGTGGCGCGGGGTGAGGGTGACCACGCGCCCGCACTCGGTAGCGCTCATCCACTCGTCCACGGTGATGTCGGGATCGGCCAGGTCCAGGTCGGCGAGACTGCCCGCGACCGGAATGTCGACGCGGCCGGTGTCGGTGGCGCTGACCAGGGCGTTCCACCACACCTGGTGGTTGGTCACCGCGGCGGCCACCACCAGCGCGCCCTCGCCGTCGTACTGGCCGAGGATCCACCCTAGGGCGTCGCCGGGCACGCAGACGCACACCACCACCCCGCCCAACAGGCAGTCCGGGAGGCAGGCCAGGCGGGCACGCAGCCGTCGATCGTCCAATGCCTCCATGAGCACCCGGGTGGCGTGTTCCCGTTCCAGCACCCGCTCGTCGAGGGCCTGGCGCACCCACAGGCCATCCCCGGCCGGGTGCTCGGTGTGCTCGACCCACTGCTCGCGTTGCCCGTTGCGCGCGACGGCAGCGCTCATCAGCCGCTGGGCCTGCCCCAAGGTGTCGGCTCCCAAAGCGATGCCCTGGGAGGGCAGCCAGCCCCGCCACCGGCACCGGGGCTCCCAGTCGCTGCGGTAGACCGCGTGCAACACCGCCATCACCGTTCACCACCTTCCGTAAAACTCTCGTAACCGGGTCTGTTAACCCAGATAGGTGATGATGACTGGCCTTGAAAAGTTGGTTCGGTGGTTCCAGAATAGGACGTGCAGTGGTTGGTTGTGAAGCTCTTGACCTGCGAAAAGGAGGTGACCGCGCATCGTCAGTTCTCCCTCCTGGCTCCGGTGTGGCGGCGGGGCCGCCGCCCTTCCACAAGACCCGGCCCACTTGTGCGGTCGGGCGGGAACCGACAACGAAGGAGTGTGGGCAGTTATGACGATGTCGTTGGATCCGTTCTTCCGGGATCTCAACCGGTTGGCCACCGAGGTGTTCGGCAGCAGCCGGATGCCGCAGACCATGGCCATGGATGCCTACCGGTCCGGGGAGAACTACGTCGTCGAGTTCGACCTGCCGGGCATCGACCCGCAGTCGCTGGAGGTCCACGCGGAAAACAACACCTTGACCGTGCGCGCCCAGCGCCCCGGCCGCACTGGCGGCGAGGGTGACGCCGAGGTCCGCTACCTGGCGGCCGAACGCCCGCGGGGCGCCTTCTCCCGGCAGCTGTCGCTGGGCGATGGCCTGGATCTGGACCACATCACCGCCGACTACACCGACGGGGTGCTCACCGTGACCCTGCCCGTGGCCGAGCAGGCCAAGCCCCGCCGTATCGAGGTCGGCCACGGCGGGGGCCGCAAGGTCATCGAAGGCGCCCCGGCCGAATGACGACCAGCGGGCGCCACATCTTCCGGCCCGGGCCCGGACACACGCCAGGCGTGTGTCCGGGCCCGGCGTTTTCCCACGACGAAAGGCACCCACGGATCATGGTCGACTCCCGCTCACCGGAGCGTGCGCGCACCGCGTTCGACGACGCCGACTACCCCGCCTACACCATGGGCCGGGCCGCCGACATGCTCGGCGTCACCCCCGACTTCCTGCGCAGCCTGGACGCCGCCGGGCTGCTGACCCCCGACCGCTCCACCGGCGGGCACCGCCGCTACAGCCGCACCGAACTCACCCTCGCCGCCCGCGTGCGCGAACTCCTCGACAGCGACCTGACCATCCTCACCGCCGCCTGCCGCATCGCCCAACTCGAACGCGACCTCACCACCACCCGGCAGCCCCTGGCCGCCCTCGACACCCCACCCCGGCACACGCCCCGAGCGTGAAGTATCGAGGGCCCGCACCTGCCGGTGCACAAGACGAGGGCACCGACCCAGCCGGATCACCGGTCAAAGAATCACAGTTCCGATGTTCCTCAAGCCCCTTGTCACCCGCACGTCTGGTCCCAAACCTCGGGTCCGTGCCGTGGGCCGCAGATCGTCGAGACTGCGGGATCAAAACTTCAGTTGAAAGCACCAAGCTGAGAGCGCTGCCATGACTCCCAGCGCCGCACGTCCTGCCGCAGTGTCGGCAGCACGCTTATCGGCCAGAGAATTCGCGACAGTTGAATACGGGACTCCGCCAGTCGCAGGCGAGCCAGAGTTCGACGTCGACCATGCGGGACAGCGGCGCATTCGTGCCCGTGGCGAGCAAGCAGCTGGTCTTGGCCCAACAGACCTTGCTGAGCGCTTCGACGCAGCCCGTGCACGATTGGCACCACGACTTGCCGCTCTACCGGCGGAACAACCGGTGCTCGTCTTTGATCGGTGGGTTCTGCCACTCGACCAGTGTTTGCTCACCAGGTTGATCGAGCTCGCCGTCCATCTCGATGACCTCGCAGTGAGTTTGGATTTGGCCACGCCTGCCGTTCCCGACGATGTCGCAGAGATAGTGATCAGCTCGTTGGCCAGCATCGCTACTGGACGTCACGGCACCGCATCGGTGTTGCGCGCGCTGTCCAGGAGGGAACGGGCTCCCGCCGTGATCGCGGCATTCTGACCAAGAACGGTCGACTCATTCAAGAATGATCCCCGTGGGCGTGGTGAACTGCTCCCCGGTAGTTGGACTGGAAATCCAGCCCCAGCTCGTGGGGGAGCAGTTCGCGTATCGGTAGTTCGTTGTCCAAGCAGCGGCGTGTGGTTGCTGTGTCGCTGTTCGAGGATGGTCATGGGGCGAAGTTCGTTGCGTCCCGGTGGGCCCTGCTCAGTCGACGAGGGCTTGGTAGACGAGTTGGTGGAGTTGGGGGCGGATCGGGTGGGTGCTGGAGGGCATCAGCTGGGTGAGGAAGAGGACCGTGAGGTCTTCCGCCGGGTCCACCCAGAACGCCGTGCTGGCCAGGCCGCCCCAGGCGAATTCGCCCGCTGAGCTGGGCACCTTGCTCGCCACCGGGTCGTCCACCACGGAGAAGCCCAGGCCGAAGCCCTTGCCCGCGTTGGCCGACTCGGAGAACGAGCCGAGCGCCATCGTCTCCAGGTCCGCTCCGCGGGGAAGGTGGTTGCGGGTCATGTAGTCCACGGTGCGGCTGCCCAGCAGGCGGGCGCCGTCCAGCTCGCCCCTGCGCAGCAGCATCTGGGTGAACCGGTGGTAGTCGCGCGCCGAGGAGAACAGCCCGCCGCCTCCGGAGAGCGCCTTGGGTGGCTCGAAGGCGGCCGCGTGGGCCTCGTCGTGGTGCGGGTGGCGGCGGGCCCGGCCCTGCGGGTCGGCCACGTACAGGGTCGCCAGCCGGTCGGCCTCGGCGCGGTCCACCGCGAACCCGGTGTCGGTCATGCCCAGCGGTTCGAAGATGCGGGTGCGGAAGAACTCGTCGAGGGTCAGCCCGGAGGCGACCTCGACGATCCGGCCGAGCACGTCGGTGGCCACCGAGTAGTTCCAGGCCGTGCCGGGGTCGAACAGCAGCGGCAGCGACGCCCACTCGTCGCAGCAGCCGGCCAGGTCCAGGTCGTCGGCCATGCCGTACTCGAATCCGGAGCGCCGGTAGAGCTCGTCGACCGGGTGCAGGTAGTGGAAGGCGTAGGTGAGCCCGGAGGTGTGGGTCAGCAGATGCCAGATCCGCATCTCCTCGCCGGCCGGTCGGGTCTGCGGCGCGCGGGCGCTGCCGCCGGTGTAGACCCGCAGGTCGGCGAAGGACGGGATGAAGTCGCTGACCGGGTCGGTGAGCTGGAGGGCGCCTTCCTCGAGCAGCATCATGATCGCCGTCGAGGTGATCGGCTTGGTCATCGAGTAGATCCGGAACAGGGTGTCCGGCAGCACGGGTGCGCTGGTCTCGACGTCGCGCATGCCGTGCGTGCCCAGGTGCGCGATCTTGCCGTGACGGGCGACCAGGACCAGCCAGCCGGGCAGCTTGCCGGTGTCGACGTACTGCGCGAAGTGCCGGTCGATGCGCTGCAGCCGGGCCGCGTCGAAGCCGACTTCACCGGGGTCAACCTCGATTTCCACGCTCACTGCGACCTCCTTGCGACGGTCATCGGGCCTATGTTGTGTTTCTACACGTTGCGAACGACCTCGAGTCGTCCGGCATGCGAAAAATTTTCGCTATCCCCGCGTGCGTCGGCCCCGCCAGGTAGCGTCGGAAGGGTGACGAATCCGACCCCACCCCCTGGTTTGCCCCGCACGGCGGGGGAGTTGCGGGCCAGCGGCCACGTTCCGCGCAGCGTGAAGGCCGAGGTGCGCGCGAACCTGCTGACCTCGCTGCGCTCCGGCCGCGCGCTGTGGCCCGGCATCGTCGGCTTCGACCAGACCGTGCTGCCGCAGCTGGAGCGCGCCCTGATCGCCGGGCACGACGTGGTGCTGCTCGGCGAGCGCGGGCAGGGCAAGACGCGACTGTTGCGCAGCCTCGCCGAACTGCTGGACGAGTGGACGCCGGTCATCGAAGGTTCGGAGCTCGGCGAGCACCCGCTGCAGCCGATCACCCCGGCCTCCCGGCGGCGGGCCGCCGAACTCGGTGACGAGCTGCCGGTGGCCTGGCGGCACCGCAGCGAGCGCTACGCGGAGAAACTGGCCACTCCGGACACCTCGGTCGGCGACCTGGTCGGCGACGTCGACCCGGTCAAGGTCGCCGAGGGCCGGTCGCTGGGCGACCCGGAGACCATCCACTTCGGACTCGTGCCCCGCGCGCACCGCGGCATCGTGACCGTCAACGAGCTGCCGGACCTGGCCGAGCGCATCCAGGTCGCGCTGCTGAACGTGATGGAGGAGCGCGACATCCAGGTCCGCGGCTACAGCCTGCGGCTGCCGCTGGACGTGCTGCTGGTCGCCACCGCCAACCCGGAGGACTACACCAACCGGGGCCGGATCATCACGCCGCTCAAGGACCGCTTCGGCGCGGAGATCCGCACCCACTACCCGCTGGACGTCGACGACGAGGTGGCGCTGGTGCGCCAGGAGGCGGACCTGCCCGCCGAGGTTGGCGATCACCTGCTGGAGGTGCTGGCCCGGTTCGTCGGTCACCTGCGCGAATCCACCGCGGTGGACCAGCGTTCCGGGGTGTCGGCCCGGTTCGCCATCGCCGCCGCCGAGACCGTCTCCGCCGCCGCGCTGCACCGCGCCGCGGTCACCGGTGAGCACCCGGCGGTGGCGCGCCCGGTCGATCTGGACGCGGTGCCCGCGGTGCTGCGCGGCAAGATCGAGTTCGAGGCCGGTGAGGAGGGCCGCGAGGACGAGCTGCTCGGCTACCTGCTGCGCCGTTCGGTGGCCGACACCGCGCGCGGTCTGTTCGCCGGGCTGGACCTCCAGTCGCTGGCCCAGGCCGTGGCCGACGGCCACCCGGTGGCCACCGGGGAGCGCGTGTCCGGGCACGACGTGCTGACCGCGCTGCCGGAGCTGCCGGTGCTGCACCAGGTCGCCGAACGGCTCGAGGTGCGGGCCGGTGATCCGCCCGGACGCATCGCCAGCGCCGTGGAAATGGCGCTGGAATCGCTGTTCCTGGCCAAGAAACTCGGCAAGGACGCCGAGGACGACAGGTCGGTGTACAGCTGATGTCCCGGCGGTTCCGGTACAACGCCTGGCACGGCGGGGCCGATCCTCTGGAACCGCCGGTGGACCTGCGCGCCGCGCTGGACCAGATCGGCCGCGACGTCATGGAAGGCGCCTCGCCGCGCTCCGCGCTCGAGGAGCTGCTGCGCACGGGCACCCGTGACGCCTCCGGACTCGACGATCTGACCCGGAGGCTGTGGCAGCGGCGCAGCGAGCTGCAACGACGTCACCGCCTGGACGGCACGATGGCCGAGGTGCGGCGGCTGCTGGACCGGGCGCTGGAGCAGGAGCGGCTCGCGCTGGCGGCCGATACCAGCGAGGACGCGCGGTTCCGCGAGCTCCAGCTCGACGCGTTGCCGCCGGACGTGGCCGGTCAGGTCGCGGAGCTGACCAACTACGACTGGCGCTCCTCGGACGCGCGGGAGACCTTCGAGGAGATCCAGCAGATGCTGGGCACCGAGTTCCTCGAACAGCGCTTCCAGGGCGTCAAGCAGGCGATGGAGCAGGTCACGCCCGAGGACGTCGAGCGGGTGCGGGAGATGCTCGACGACCTGTCGGCGCTGCTGGCCGCGCACGCCCGCGGCGATGACGACGTGCCGCAGAAGTTCGACGAGTTCATGGCGCGGCACGGCGAGTTCTTCCCGGAGAACCCGCGCAACGTCGACGAGCTGATCGACGCGCTCGCGGCGCGGTCGGCCGCGGCCCAGCGCCTGCTGAACTCGATGAACGCGCAGCAGCGCGACGAGCTGATGGCGTTGTCCCAGCAGGCTTTCGGCGATCCGCGCATCGCGCAGGCGTTGCAGCGACTGGACCAGCAGTTGCAGCAGCTGCGGCCGGGCGAGGACTGGAGCGGTCGGGCGCGGTTCCGCGGCGATCAGCCGATGGGGCTGGCGGAGGCGACGGCGGCAATGGCCGAGCTCGGCGAGATGGACCGGCTGGCCGAGCAGCTGGGGCAGTCGTACCCGGGCGCGAGCCTGGCCGACATCGACCTGGAGGCGCTGGAGCGGCAGCTCGGACCGCAAGCCGTGGTGGATGCCCAGCGGTTGTCGGAGATCGAGCGGCAGTTGCGCGAGCAGGGCATGTTGCAGCGCGCACCCGATGGCAGCCTGCGGCTGAGCCCGCGCGCGATGCGGCGGCTCGGCGAAACCGCGCTGCGCTCGGTGGTCTCGCAGCTGCGTTCGCGGCGCGGCGAGCGCGACACCGACCGCGCGGGTGCGGCGGGGGAGCTCACCGGCACCACGCGGCCGTGGAGCTACGGCGACTCCGAGCCGTGGGACGCCTCGCGGACGGTGCGCAACGCGGTGCTGCGCCGCGCGGCCGAAGGACCGGAGTCGCCGAGGCTGGCCATCGAGGACCTGGAGGTCGCCGAAACCGAGCAGCGCTCGCGGGCGGCCGTGGTGCTGTGCGTGGACACGTCGTGGTCGATGGTGCAGGACGGCCGCTGGGTGCCGATGAAGCGCACCGCCCTGGCGCTGCACCACCTGGTGTCCACCAGATACCGCTCCGACGCGCTGCAGCTGGTCACCTTCGGCCGCTATGCATCCACTGTGGACGTCGCTGAGCTGGCCGCGCTGGAAGGCGTTTGGGAGCAGGGCACGAACCTGCACCACGCACTGCTGCTGGCGGGTCGCCACCTGCGCCGAAATCCGGACGCCAAACCAGTGGTCCTGGTCGTCACCGACGGCGAGCCCACCGCCCACCTGGAACCCGACGGCGAAGCGGTTTTCCAATACCCGCCGGACCCGCACACCCTTGCGGTCACGCTGTCCGAAGTGGACTCCCTAACTCGCTTGGGCACCACGCTGAGCGTGTTCATGCTGGGCGAAGACCCGCGCCTGGCAGCCTTCGTGGACCTGCTAGCCCGCCGCGGCGGCGGCCGAGTCCTCGCCCCTTCCGCCGACGGCCTGGGCGCCGCAGTCGTCGGCGACTACCTCCACGCCAAGCGCCGCCGCTGACCACTCGGTCACGTCTTGCCCCGGAGGTGTTACTAGCGGCTGCCGGCGGCGCCAGCGGCGGAGACGGGTGCGGTGAGCATCCCTTCGGCGGCGTCGACGAAGGGCACCGCCCAGGACGGGAGGTCCTCGCCGGGGGAGGTGTCGCCGCTTCGCTCGTGGTCGGCCGCGGTGTGCACCAGGACCAGGCCGAGCATGCGGAGCCGCTGCTCCAGCACCGGCTCGGGCAGCTCGGCGAGGCAGCGGCGGATGCCCTGCCGGACCAGCCGGAAACTGGCGGCGGACTCCCAGTCGTACGAGCTGTACTGGGGGTCGGCGACCAGTTGGGCGAGGAAGCGCCCGTAGTGGGTCATACCGGTGGAGACGCCGACGGCCAGCGGGAAGACGAGTTCCTCGAGAAGGCAGCGCAGGTCCGCAGGACGGCCCTGGGTCTGCATCTCGGCGATCATGCGGAGCCGGCGCTCGTTGATGCCGCCCATCCGGTCCTCCAATAGCGCCATCACCAGCCCCTTCTTGCTGCCGAAGTGATACAGGACGGCGGAGTTGTTGCGCTCGCCGGCGGAAGTGGCGATCTCGCGGAGGGAGACCACGCCAATCCCGCGCTCCGCGAAGAGCCGCTCGGCGGCGAGGAGAAGCCTCCCGCGGGTGTCCTCCGCCGTCGCACCCATGAGATTCCGCCCTCCTGCGCTCGGGGACGGTACGGTCGCCGGCCCCATTCTTTCTGAACCTTATGCCTTGCCAGTTTAAAGCTAACGTCTTAATCTCTCATACATGTGACTTAAGTCGCTGATTCTGTTCTATCGCACCTGATCCAGCTCCACGTGGCACTCACCCACAACCAGCTGCTGACCCAACTGCTGGAGACCACCGATCACATGGATGTGGGCTCGCACGGACGGGACCACGCCCTCCCGCACCACACCGCCAGGGATTCCGGCCAGCCCTTGTCCATCGGCCGCCCCACGGTCTGCCCCTCCCCTTCCAACCGCCTCATGGGAAAGAGGACCGAATGACCGATCATCCGGAACTGAACTGGGCCGACGCCTCCGACCACGCCAACGCCACCCGCGGTCTCATCGACAAGCTGGATCCCTGCGTGATCCGCGACGCGGCCGACCGCGTCGTCTGGGACAACGACCGATGGGGCTTCCTGGAGCAGGATTGCCCGGAGGTCGTTAACCGCAGCCTGTGGCGGCAGAGCCGCCTCAATGCTCTCCAAGGCCTGTTCGAGGTGGTACCGGGGATCTACCAGGTGCGCGGGTTGGACATCTCCAACATGACGCTCGTGGAAGGCGAACGCGGCGTCATCGTCATCGATCCGCTGACCAGCATGGAGTGCGCGGCAGCGGGGCTCGCTCTGTACCGCCGCAACCGCGGCGACCGTCCGGTCACCGCCGTGGTCTACACCCACAGCCACGCCGACCACTTCGGCGGGGCCCCCGGGGTGACCACCGCTGAGGACGTCGCCGCAGGTCGGGTGCCGGTGATCGCCCCCTCCGGTTTCATGGAGAACGTCGGGGAGAACGCCTTCGTCGGCCCTGCGATGAGGTGCCGCGCCGTGTATATGTACGGGAGTTCGCTTCCCGCGGGCCAGGAGGGCATGGTCGGCTTCGGCGTCGCCCAGGGCATCTCCACCGGTACCGTCGGGCTGATCCCGCCGACTGTCACGGTCACGGAGACCGGCCAGGAGATGGTCTTTGATGGGGTCCGGTTCGTCTTCCAGCTCACGCCGGACGCCGAAGCCCCCTCGGAGATGAACTTCTACTTCCCCGATCACAGGGCTCTCCTGGTCGCCGACAACGTCGTGCGCACCCAGCACAACCTGGGCACCCTGCGCGGCGCTCTGGTGCGCGACGCCCACGCCTGGGCCAACTACCTCACCGAGACCATCCGGCTATTCGGCGAGAACGCCGAAGCCCTGATCGGCTCTCACAACTGGCCCACCTGGGGCCGTGCGGAGCTGTTGCGGCTGCTGTCCGAGCAACGCGACGCGTACTCGTATATCCATGATCAGTCGGTGCGGTTGATGAATCAGGGCCTGACGGCCGCCGAGATCGCCGAGGAGCTGTCCGAGCTGCCCGGCGACCTCGGCCGGGCCTGGCATCTGCGCGGCTACTATGGCTCGCTCAGCCACAACACCAAGGCCGTGTACCAGCGCTACATGGGCTGGTTCGACGGCAACCCGGCTCACCTGTGGCCGCACCCACCTGTGGAGGCGGGCAGGCGGTACGTGGAGTTCATGGGCGGTGCGGACACCACCGTCGAGAAGGCCCATGCCTGCTTCGACGTCGGCGATTACCGCTGGGTCGCCGAGGTCCTCAACCACGTCGTTTTCGCGTACCCCGACCATGCCGAGGCCCGCAGACTCCAGGCCCGCACCTTCGAGAAGCTCGCCTACGGCGCCGAAAACGGCACCTGGCGCAACTTCTACCTCACCGGGGCCCAGGAACTGCGCACCATGGCTCGTGAGAGCGTCATGCAGAAATGGGGACTGAGCGAGAACCTCCACCAGCTTGTGGGCCTGTCCAACCAGCAGATCTTCCAGGCGATGGCTGTCCGCCTCAACGGCCCCCGCGCCGCGGCACACCGGCTGCTTCTGCGCTGGGAGTTCACCGACAGCGGCGAGGTCTGGACACTCCTCATGGCCAACGGCGTCCTCACCCCCATGCTTGGTGACGCCCCGGGCGGGGAAGCCCCCCATCTGACGCTCCGGCTCACCCGCACCGAGCTCAACCGCGTCCTGGCCCGACACACCACCTTCGGGGACTCCACCATGGAGCTGGAAGGAGACATCACCGCGCTGACGACGCTGTACGACCTGCTGGAGACCCCACCAGGTTCCTTCGCGATCGCCACTCCGTAGCACTCGGCCCACGCGGCCAACCGCGACTACACCATCCACTTCGGACCGAGACAGCTGCCCCTGCGCGGTTCTTTGGCCGGTCACCCTCTACCGGCTTCCCGAACGGCGGCTCGTCGACAACCCCGACGGGGTCTGACTCTCCACCATCCAGAGTGAGAAGCCCACCGGCCCCGACCGGGCCGGCCAACTGGCTGCCCGCGCCCGACGGTCCGTTCCACACCAGCCTGCGGGTCTACGGCGCCCCGTCCTCGGTTCTCGACAGCACCTGGCACCTTCCAGAACTGGTACCCCATGACAGGGAATCCGCCGCCTGTTGAAGTCCCACCTCCACAGAGGCTCCAACACCATGCTCGCGACTCCACGAAGAGGATTCGCTCCGATGACCGGCTGACCGGCATGCCGCGCTCACTGGACTACCCACTGGTCGGGTAAGACGCGGTGCTCGCCGGTGTCGCCCACGCCGCAGCAGGGCGACTCGGTAGTTCTGCACATGCCCCACACGCCGTGGTTCCCGGTCGCCGACTTCTCCGCCCTGTGCGCCGCGGCACTTTGGAGATCCCTATGACCATTGATCAGCTCGACGTCGTGGACGGTTCCGCCCTCAGACGCAAGGGCTGGGGCATCCTTGCGGTGCTCTTCCTCCTGACGCTTGTCAACTACGCCGACAAGATCGTCGTGGGCCTCGTCGGCGTGGACATGATGAAGGAGGTGCCGTTAAGCCCTGAGCAGTTCGGCATCATCCAAAGCAGCTTCTTCTGGCTCTTCGCGATCGGCAGCATCGTCGGCGGCTGGCTCGTCGGCAAGTTGAAGGTCCGCTGGCTGCTCGGCGGCATCGCCGTGCTGTGGGCGATCAGCCTCGCCCCCATGATCGGACAGGTTAGCTTCACCCTCATCGTGGCCTGCCGCGTGATGCTCGGCTTCGCCGAAGGGCCCACCACCGCCTTGGCCATGTACGTGACGCACTCCTGGTTCCCGGCCAACAAGCGGGCGGTCCCGACCTCCCTGCTCTTTGCCGCCGCCGGCCTCGGCCCGGTGATCGCCGCCCCGGTGCTGACCTGGGTCATCGCAACCCACTCCTGGCACGCGGCGTTCGGCGTGCTGGTCGTGGTCGGCGTGCTGGTGGCGGCGCTGTGGTTGCTGATCGGCCGCGAGGGCCCCCTGACAGCCGACGCTGGCGGCCACGGGCACGGCGAGGCGATGCCCGTGGCGGTCCTGCCCGACCGCGTCCCGATGTACCGGCTGCTCGGCACCGGTACGGTCATCGGCCTGATGCTGCTGGTCTTCTCCGCGTACGCCACCACCGCGGTAAAGGCCACTTGGCTGCCGCTCTACCTGCGCCAGGGCCTGGGCTATGGTGCCGAGGCGACCGGCAAGCTGGTCGCGCTGGTGTACCTGGCCGCGGCCATCGCCATCGTCGCGGCCGGCGTCGTCTCCCGCATGATGACCAAGCGCGGCTTCTCAAACCGGGTCACCCGCGGCGTGCTGCCCGGCGCCCTGGTGCTGACGGGCGGCCTGACCACGATCGCCTTCTCCATGCTGGAGGCTGGCGTCCTGCAGATGGTCCTGATCGTGCTCACCTCCTGCCTGACTCCGGCGGGCTACGGCATCGCGTTCGCTGGCCTGGCCGATGTGGCACCGGCCAGGCAGCGGGGCGCCGTGTTCGGCATCGTCACCGCCTTCTACAGTCTCGGCGGAATCATCGCCCCGGTCGTTATCGGCAAGCTGGTCGGGGCCAGCGAGAAGTCCGCCGACGGCTACGGGCAGGGCTTCCTGATCCTGGGCGTCGCCTTGCTGATCGGCGGGCTGGCGGCGCTGGTGCTGGTCAACTCCGACCGGGACGCGGCCAAGCTGGCAGCCCGCGCGGAACGTGGTTATTGATGAGAGCTGGCTAGCCGCAGACACTGCAAGCTGGTCGACCTGACGGCTCAACCTGCTAGCCCGCCGCGGCGGCGGCCGAGTCCTCGCCCCTTCCGCCGACGGCCTGGGCGCCGCAGTCGTCGGCGACTACCTCCACGCCAAGCGCCGCCGCTAGCCCCTCGATCTCGGGAAATCGGTACCGTCTTGGTCCACCCGCGACGTATCGGCGATTCCGGGGACCGACGGCCTCCAAGCCCTGACGGACGTGCGGGGTCGGTCTGCGCTCACGCTAGGAACGTGCAAGACCGGAGCCGTCCCGGTGCAGCAGGCTGGTGAACCGGTCGGAGGGGCTGTCGCGCCGCTCCGGGTGACCGGATTCGAGAAAGGACCCCTGGATGTCCACGTCTGCTGTTCCTGTGAACCTCGCCGACAAGCTGGCGCAGTTCAGCGAGTTGTGGTCGCAGAAGAAAGTGGCTGCGATCAACGACTACGAGGTCAAGTTGGCCAAGCTGGAGGGGAATTCGTCTGGCACACCGACGAACTGTTCCTGGTCATCAGCGGGTGGCTCACCATCCAGCTCAGGGACACCGACGTGGTGCTGGAACCTGGCGAGTTGTTCGTGGTTCCCCGCGGGGTCGAGCACTGCCCCGTGGCGGACGAGGAGACTGCGATCCTGCTGTTCGAACCGGCGGGAAAGATGAATACCGGTGATGCGGGGGGACCGATGACCAAGGTGGCCAGAACCTCAGCTGATGGTCCACGAGTCGTGGTGAAGGGCGGCTTCAAGCTCGAAGGTGCTCTTCACCGCGCCTAGATCACTCGGTCGGGATGGCGATGGTCGGTTCCGGTTCCGGTTCCGGAGCGTGGCGGGCTCGTTTGTGGGGGAGGGCCTTGTTGTGGACGCCGGAGAGGAGTTCGTGGATGCCGTAGTGCTTCGGGTGGCGGTAGAGGGCCACGCAGAACACCACGAACAGCACGCCGATCGCTGCGAGGATCAGGAAACCGATCAGCAGGGTTTGCGATGCGCCGGCGATCGCCTTCAGTAGTTCCTTCGGCTCGTCTATCAGGGCGTGGGCGCCGCCGAGCAGAATCTCGCCCGGGAGGCTGAGGGCCGCCATCATGGCTGCTGGCATCAGCGTCGCGAGCGGCAGCATCGGCAGGGCGAGCAGCAGTGCGCGGAGCAGCAGGCGCCACGGGGCGGGGCGTTCGTCTTCGGGGCCGACGAGCTTCAGCAGCAGCAACCTCTTGCCCGGTGTGCCTCCGAGGGCCCAGGGCAGCAGGACGTAGTACACCACCAGGGTCAGCAGCAGGCTGGGGAACAGGCTGGGCACGAGGAGGAGCGCGGACGCCAGGGTGCAGAACAGCATCGCGAACGGCAGGATCGACAGGTCGACCAGGAAGGCGACCATGCGTCGGCCCAGCGGAACTGGGCGCCGGGCCAGGGCTTCGTCATCGATGGAGTCCAAAGCGGGCAGCCAGCGGGTCACCGGACCGGCCATCCACCAACCCAGCATCGCGCCGCCGGTGTTGGTGATCAGGTCGTCGATGTCGGTCAGGCGGTACGGGCACGGGTAGAGGCCCCACACGCCGGTGTACTGGGTGAACTCGAAGAACAGCGACGCCGCCAGGCCGATCGCGGCGGTGGTCGCGAAACCGCGCTTGAAGTGGTAGCGCAGGTACATGCCCAGCGGTACCAGCATCGCCACGTTCAGCAACGCCTGCCACACACCCGCGTTGTGCAGGACGAGGGCGCTGAAGCTGACCTCGCCGCCGGCTTCCTTCCAGATGTCGCCGAAGGTGTTTCCGGGAACCAGCTGCGGCTCCGCCATCTTCCGGTACTTCACGCACGCGTCCACCGCCTGCGAGGGCAGCGGGATCAGGGTCATGAAGAACGTGGTGAGCGCGTAGAACAGGAAGCTGTAGAACGAAAGCGTGCGCCAGCTCGACATGATGCCGTGTCGTCGGTAGGTGACCACCGCGGCGGGCAGGAACAGGACGAGGGCGAGCAACGGGAAGATGAGCGCTGCTGTCTTGATGGGCAGTAGGTGGACGCTTGACACAGAACATGACTATAATAGCCTGTTTCGGCCTCTGCCGACTGTTGTGAGTGAACCCTCGGGCGATTGCGGGAGGTGTAGAGGTGTTGGGAATACTGAGGGTTGGTCCTGCGCGGGAGTCAGGGAGATTGCGGGATCAGGGTGTCCAGTCCGTTCGGGAAATGGGTGGATCCTTGGTTGAAGGCAGCGTCGAAGTCATTGGTGGACAACTGCTTCCGTACTTCGGTGGTGATTCGGTCGACGTCGTCGCATTCGGCCGGGGGAAGGGGTGCGCCAGCCGAGGCGCGGGCTGCTGCCGCTGCGCCGAGCAGGCGGGCGGCTTGTTCCGGAGTGGTTGAGGCGCCTGCCAGGCCTTCGAGGGTGAGGGCGATTGCGCGGGGGTCGGCGACTCGGTGCGCGATCCGGTAGGCGGCGAGGTGATGTTCGCGGGCTTCGTCGACGTCACCGCGTTGTTCGGCGAGGAAGCCGAGTTCGGCGAGGATCAAGGTGTTGCCCGGTTCGAACTCCACCTGGCGGTGCCATTCGAGCACGCGGCGCAGGTGCTTTTCGGCTTCGGTGAAGCGACCTTCGCGGCGCGCTCCCAACGCCAGGCCGGTTTCGGCGTACATCTCGGCGGGAGTGAACCCGCGCTCGGCCGCCAGGCGCATCGCCCGCCCATGCAGCTCGTGCGCCCGCGGGTAGTCGTGCCTGAGCAGCGCGACCCGGCCGAGCCAGGACGTCTGGTAGGCCACCTCCGCCCACAGGCCGATGCTCTCCGCGCCGCGCAGGGCTTCGGTGTGGTGGCGCTCGGCGCTGGCGTAATCGCCGGTGATCCCGGCGATCGTGCCCAGCGCGTATGACGCTTGGGCCAGGCCCCAGCGATCACCGGTGGCGCGGAACAGCTCGGCGCTCCGCTCGGCATCGCGCGAAGCCGCGGCGAGGTTACCGCGGGCCATCAGGTGCGATGAGCGGTCACCCAGCGCTGCCGCCAGGCCCCAGCGGTCCTCCAGCGCGGTGAACTCCTCGACCAGTTCGTCGATCGCCGCCTCGGACGCCACCAGGTCCGCGATCGTGTACTGCGCGTGCGCGAGGAACCAGCGGGCTCGGGCGCGCTGCGCACGGTCGTCGATGTCCCGCCACGCCTCGATGTGTTCCACCGGCTCACCGGTCAGCAACGCGATCCCCGTGTACCACGCGGCTGCGTCGGTCCGAGCCGAACCCGAGCCGGTCAGCGCTGCCGCGAGCGACTGCCGGGCCTCGCTGAGCCTGCCGCGCAGGAACCAGTACCAGGACAGCGAGGTGACCAGCTGCAACGCCAGTTCCGGCGAGGCGTCGTCGAGCGCAGCGCGCAGATTGGCCGCCTCGGCGTCCAGCAGTTCGAGCCATCGACGCTGGTCAGGGCCGCGCAGCTGAGCTTCGGCCTGCTCGGCGAGGGCCGCGTAGTGCTCGTTGCGCCGCTGCCGCACGATGTCGTGCTCCTCGGCTTCGCGCAGCTGCTGCAGGCAGTAGGCGGCGACGCTGTCCAGCAGTCGGTAGCGGAACTCGCCGGTAGCGGTCTCCGTCGCGACCACCAGCGAGCGGTCCACCAGTCGAGCCAGCAAGTCCAGCACCTCGGCCGGGCGGACACCGTCGCCGGAACACACGGATTCGGCGGTGGCCAGCGTGCAACCATCGCGGTGGATCGCCAAGCGGCGCAACACGATTCGCTCCGCTGCCGGCAGCAGCTGCCAGCTCCAGTCGATCATCGCGTGCAGCGTCCGCTGGCGCTCCGGCGCGTCGCGGTGGCCGGAGTTCAGCAGCGCGAACCGATCGTCCAATCTGGACTCCAGCGTTCTCGCGCCGAGAACCCGGATTCGGGTGGCGGCCAGTTCCAGCGCCAGCGGAATCCCGTCGAGACGGCGGCAAATCGCTGCCACCGAAGCGGAATTGGAGGTATCGACGTCAAAACCCGGTGAGGTGGCAGCAGCTCGGGCGGTGAACAGCTGCACCGCAGCCGAGGTGCGGACGGAGTTGACGTCGGCGCCCGGATCGGGCACGGCCAGCGGAGACACCGGCAGCAGGGTCTCGCCCGCGATGCCTAGTGCCTCCCGGCTGGTGGCGAGGATCCGCAGCCCCGGCACCTTCCGCAGCAGCCGCGCGGCCATCGTCGCGACGGAGGTGATCACGTGCTCGCAGTTGTCGAGCACCAACAGGATTTCCTTCGCGCGCAACGCATCCACCAGTGGATCCGCCGTCGACAGCGCGGCCTCCTGTACGTCCAGCGCGGCGAGCACGGCGTGCTCCAGAGGACAGACGTCGGCCTCGGGCTGGATCCCGGCCAGCTCGACCAGCCACACGCCGTCCCGGAACGCCGCGCTGCGAGCCGATTCGATCGCCAGTCGCGTCTTGCCCACACCTCCCGGCCCGGTCAGCGTGACCAGCCGAGACGACCCCAGCAGCGCCAGCACCCGGGCGCTCTCGCCGTCCCGGCCGACCAGATCGGTCAGTGGGGTCGGCAAGTTGTGCGCGGCAGCCGACGGGGGAGCGAGCGAGGTGTCCTGGGCCAGCACGGCCTGCTGGAGTTCGACCAGCTCCGGGCTCGGGTCGATGCCCAGCTCATCGGCCAGCCGTTCCCGCAGGTCCGCGAGGCTGGCCAGCGCCTCGCTCTGCCGCCCAGCGCGGTAGAGCGCCCGCACCTGCAGCGCCCGCAGCCGTTCGCGCAGCGGGTTCGCGGCCACCAGCTCGCCGAGCTCACCGATAAGCGCGGCGTGTTCGCCCAGCTCCAGGCGGGTTTCGGCGAACTCCTCCAGCGCGTTGAGGTGCTCTTCGGTCAGGCGGTGGCGGGCAGCCTGCACGAACGGCTCGTCGGCGAAGTCAGCGAACGCAGGTCCCCGCCACAACGTCAGGGCATCGGCCAGCAGCGCCCGGCGCGCATCGGGGGACGCCGTCGTGCGGGCGTGCGAGACGAGACTGCGGAAGCGGTGCGCGTCGACGGCGTCCTGGTCGACGGCCAGCGCGTAACCGGCGGAGCGGTAGGTAACCAGCTCACGGCCGATGGCCTTGCGCAGCTGGGAGACCTTCGTTTGCAGCGTGTTCGTCGGTTTGCCGGGCGGTTCGGCGCCCCACAGGTCGTCGACGAGGCGATCCACCGACACCGGCCCGTCGTGCGCGAGCAGCGCGGCGAGCAGCACGCGGACCTTGACCTCGGGCACGACGACCGGTTCGCCTCCGGCGGTCCACACCCCCAACGGGCCGAGCACTCCGAAACGCACGCTCCCACCCTAGCCAGCGCGCCTGACACCCCAGCCGATCGTGCGTGGGCCGTGAGCGGTCCCCAGCAGGGTGGAGGCCGATGGAAGGAGTTGCAATGAATCAGAAGACGGTGTCCGTTCTCGGGCTCGGCGACATGGGATCAGCGCTGGCGAGCGCGCTGCTCGCGGCGGGCCATCAGGTCACGGTCTGGAACCGCACGGCTGCCAAGGCTGAGCCGCTGGTGGCCAAGGGTGCGACCAGCGCGGACACGGCCGCTGAGGCGATCTTGGCCTCCCGGCTCGTGGTGGTCTGCCTGCTCGACTACGACTCGGTGAGCCAGACGCTGGCCCCGCACACCGACGTGCTCGCCGGGCGCACCCTGGTCAACCTGACCAACGGCACGCCCGGCCAGGCCCGCGAGATGGCCGCCTGGGCGGCCGACCACGGCGCCGACTACCTGGACGGCGGCATCATGGCGGTCCCGCCGATGATCGCCACGCCTGCGGCGTTCGTGCTCTACAGCGGTCCGAGCGGGGCGTTCGAAGCCTGGCAGCCGGTGCTGGAGGCCTTCGGCGACAGCATCTACGTCGGCGACGACGCGGGTTCGGCGGCGCTGCAGGATCTAGCGCTGCTCTCCGGCATGTACGGGATGATCATGGGCGTCCTGCACGCCTTCGCCCTGATCCGCTCGACAGGAGGCTCGGCGCAGGAGTTCGCCCCGCTGCTGACCCGGTGGCTGCGGGGCATGAGCGTCTGGCCCGCGTCGGCGGCCGAGCAGATCGACACCGGCGACTACGGCAAGGACGTGGTCTCCAACCTCGGCATGCAGGCAGCCGGGTTCGTCAACCACTTCATCGCGGCGGAGGAGCAGGGCATCAGCGCCGAACTGCTCATGCCGCTGCACGCGCTGATGCAGCGCCGCGTCGCCGACGGCCACGGCGACGAAGACCTCACCGGCGTCATCGAACTGCTCAAGCGATGAAACCCGTTTTCAAACGAAAAGCCATGGAGCACAACATGAATCAGCCAGTAACCGTGATCGGTCTCGGCCCGATGGGGCAGGCGATGGTCAACTCCCTGCTCGACGCCGGGCACCCGGTGACGGTGTGGAACCGGACCGCGAGCCGCGCCGATGACGTGGTCGCTCGCGGTGCCGTTCGCGCCGAGACGCCGGCCGAGGCCGTGCAGGCCAGCGAGCTGGTGCTGCTGAGCCTGACCGATTACGCGGCGATGTACGACATCCTCGGCCAGGTCGAGGACCTCAGCGGCAAGGTGATCGTCAACCTCAGCTCGGACAGCCCGGAGGAGTCCCGCCGCGCCGCGGAGTGGACCGAGCAGCGCGGCGGCCGGTTCATCACCGGCGGCGTGATGGTGCCCGCCCCGGCGGTCGGCACCGAAGTGTCCTACGTGTACTACAGCGGCCCGCAGGACGTGTTCAACGCGCACGAGAAGACGTTGCAGGTCATCGGAAAGCCGCACCACATGGGCACCGATCCCGGCCTGGCGCAGCTGTTCTACCAGGCCAACCTGGACGTCTTCCTGACCGCCCTGTCGGCCTTCGTGCACGGCTCGGCGCTGCTCGGTTCGGCTGGGGTCCCGGCGAAGGACTTCGCGCCGTGGGCGGTGCAGGTCCTCCACCTGGCGGCCGACTTCCTGCCAGCCGCCGCCGAGCAGATCGACAACGACGACCACCCCGGTCACCTGAGCACGGCCAAGATGATGGGCGCCACGACCGACCACATCCTGGCGGCCAGCGCAGCGGCGGGCATCGACCTCGAACTGCCCCGCGCGATCAAGGCCCACTACGACCGCGCGATCGCCGCGGGCAAGGGCGGTGACAACTGGACCCGCCTGATCGACGGCATCCGGAACCCCAGCTGAGCACCAGGGCCGTGAGCGCTTTGGGTCGCTAACAACCCAAAGTACTCACGGCCCACCTCGCAACCCGCGCCTGCCGCGACTCCGCATCGGCACGAATCGCGCCAGCGCGAGCACGGCGATGCGCCGAAGTCCCGATCCCGCACGCTCGAACAGCATCACCTGCTCATCGCCGCCCGAACCGATGGGCTGCACCAGACGCCCGCCCGGTCGCAGCTGCTCGATCAGCGCCGCGGGCACCTCCAGCGCAGCGGCCGAGACCAGGACCGCGTCGAAAGGAGCCCGTTCCGGAACTCCTCGGCAGCCGTCGCCGACGACCAGATCGACGTTGTCCACGCCTTCAGCGTCCAGAACCCGCCCAGCCTGCTCGGACAGATCCGCCCACCACTCGATGCTGACCACGTCACCGGCCAGCCCCGCGAGCAGCGCGGTCTGGAACCCCGCGCCGGTGCCGACCTCCAGAACGTGCTCATCGCCAGCGAGGGCGAGACCTTCCAGCATCAGCGCCGACAGCGAAGGTTGCGTGGTGACCTGGTCATGACCGATCAACAGGGGCACATCGGCATAGACAGCGCGGCGGTCTTCCAGCGGCGCGAACGCCCCGCGCGGTGTTGCGCGCAACGCGGTGAGCACGCGCTCGTCGCTCACACCCGCGCGTCGAGCCGCGCGAACGAGATCCTCGGGCCCAGCGGAATACATCGACCTGCTCCCACTCGCATCATCAACCGTCAGCCCCACGACGACAAGCAGATCGAGCGCTGCCACCCTCCACGGGATCAGCTCGAACGCAGCGCCGGCGTCGCGGATCGTTGCAGGCGCAGCGCTACCAGCAGGAGGAGCGCACCGCACGTCGCGGAGCCGGTGGTGAATCCGGCGGCGAGCACCGCGACGACGGCCGCGATGGCGATGACCACACCTGCTGCGGCGAGTCCGGGCGTGCGAGGCGGCGGTCCGATGGGGCCGCGCTCGAACCGGCCCACCCAGGCGGCCAGCGGGATGAGGAACAGCGCGATCCCGGCCAGCCACACGGGTCGGGTCAGCCACCACGCGGTGCCGAGCGGCTCCGGCCACGGGAATCGCAGCACCAGCAGTACGGCGGCGAGCAGTGCCAGGGCGGGCATGTGCCAGAGGTAGGCGGTCAGCGAGTGCTTGCCGATCAAGTCGACGGCGGTGCGCAGCCGCGGCTGGCTCATGAGGACCGAGAGACGCGCGCTGACCAGCGACAACAGGCACACCTGGACGATGCCGAGCAGCACCAGGTTGATGGTCGGCGGGTTGAGGTTGGCCAGCATGTCGGCAGGGTAGGGGCCGACGGTCGTGCTGGTCAGCAGCAGCGCGAACGCGCCGAGCGCCAGACCCAGCAACTGGCCGTTCGACCGGAACCGGAACCAGCCGTCGGCGTACCAGAACCCGATCTGCTGGACGGCCAGCCAGACGAAGGCGAGGTTGCCGAACCCGATTCCCGGCGAACCGGTGGCGATCGACAGCAGGTCGACACCGATCGCGGCCGAGACGAGCAGCGCCAGCGTCGCCCGCGGCGCGCGCTCGTGCTGCCGGGACAACAGCGGCACCAGAGCGGAAGTTCCCAGGTAGACGCCGATGAACCACATCGGTTGGCTCAGCCGGAAACCGAGCTGTGCCAACAGGTCCGGCGAAACACCGGCCGCGCTCGCCACCGCCAGCACACCGGCGATCACCGCGAAGGCGACGAGAGCGGGACGGGCGAGCCGGGTGAGGCGGACCCGGACGAAGTCGGCCGGCGTCGCACCGGAACTGCGCATCCGGCGCCACTGCGTGATGCCCGCGAATCCGCCGACGACGAAGAACAACGGCATTACCTGGATGACCCAGGAGACCGGCGTGAACCACCGCTGGTTCTCCAGCGCATTCGTGATCTGAGTTCCCGACGGGCCGATCTCGATGCCCGCCATCGTGGCGTGCAGGACGATGACGACGACCAGGCAACCGGCTCTGACCAGGTCGAGAACTCGGTCGCGGGATGCTCCTGGAGCGGCGGTCGGCGCCGGTGCAGAAGACGTGCGCGTATTGGCCACTTTCGCTTCTCCCCGTGAAGAAGTCCGGACGAATTCCGGACTGGAAAAGCGTATGAATTCAGCGGCCTTCACCGCGTCCGTCTGGGGAGCGCATTCAAGACCCCTACCGCGGTAGGGGATGACCCACCCCGGGTACGGGCCGTCAGGAGCCGTTGGCCGAGACCAGACCGCATTCGTAGGCGAGGATGACGGCCTGCACCCGGTCGCGGATCCCCAGCTTGCCGATGATGCGACTGACGTGGCTCTTCACGGTCTGCTCGGCGATGAACAGCGCGTCGGCGATCTCGCTGTTCGTGAACCCCTGCGCGACGAGCACCAGCACCTCGCGCTCCCGTTCGGTGAGCGCGGCCAGCCGGGGTGCGGTGGCCGGGCGCGGCGGGGCGGACCGGGCGAAGTGCTCGATCATCCGGCGCGTCACCGTCGGCGCCAGCAGCCCGTCACCGGCGGCGACCACGCGCACGGCCGAGACCAGATCGGCGGGCAGCGCGTCCTTGAGCAGGAATCCGCTGGCCCCGGCCCGGATCGCTTCGTAGACGTAGTCGTCGATGTCGAAGGTCGTCAGCATCAGCACGCGGGGCACGTGCTCGACGGCTGCGGGCGGGTTCATCAGCTGCCGCGTCGTGTCGATCCCGTTGAGCACCGGCATCCGCACGTCCATCACGACGACGTCCGGGCGGTGGGCGTGGGAGATCTCGATCGCCCGCGCGCCGTTGTCCGCCTCGCCCACCACTTCCATGTCGGGCTGGGCGCCGAGCAGGGCGGCGAACCCGGCTCGCACCATCGCTTGGTCGTCGACGACGAGAACCTTGATGGTCAATGGACTTCCCGCTCCTGCGAATCGTCGCCCACGCGCAGTGGGAGAACCGCTCGTACTTCGTAACCGCCGTCATCGAAATGTCCGAAGTGGACACTTCCGCCGACGACCGCGGCCCGCTCCTGCATGCCGACGAGGCCGTGCCCGCCGCCCGGCACCGGCGACACCGCCCGTTCCGGAGCACCGTTGCGCACGATGATCGTCAGCTCACCGCCGGAGCGGGTGAAATGCACTTCGGTGCGCGCGCCGGGGGCGTGTCTGGTCACGTTGCTCAACGCCTCCTGCACGATGCGAAACGCCGCGATGCCGGCGATTTCGCTGCCCGTCCGGTCTTCCAGCAACTCCGTGCCGTGCGCGGAGACGTCCATCCCCGCGCGGCGAGAGCTGTCGATCAGCTCCGGAACGCGAGCCCAGCCCGGTTGCGGGAGGAGTTCGCCGCCGCTCTGGCCGTCCCGCAGAACCCCCAGCACGCTGCGCATCTCGCGCAACGCCTGCCGGGACGCCGCCGCCATCTCGTCGAACTCCGCGACGAGAGCTGGATCGAGGTGCGGGTGCCGGTACTGCGCGGTGGTCGCCTGCACGCTGATGAGCGACATGCTGTGCGCGACCACGTCGTGCAGCTCGCGGGCGATCCGCGTCTTCTCCTCGGCGATCACGCGCTTGGCGTGCTCGTCGGAGGTGAGCCTGCGCTCCTGCACGAGCTGCGCGGAGATCTGGCGCCACTGCCGCACCACCAGCGCGCCGCCGAGCGCACCACCGGTGACCGTGCCGAACAGGAAGAGGTTTCCCGCCACGGAGGTCGCCGCCACGGCATGCGGTACGAGCACGGCAGCTCCGTTTGCTGCCACGGCGCCACCGAACCAGCACCGCAGGCCGGTCTGCCATCCCCAGCGCACGCCTAGCGCGCTGATCAGCAGACTTTGGCCGACCAGCGTCGTCACCGAGACCGGCCAGATGGCCGCGGGATCGTCGCTGCCGGCTGCCAACGCAAGCAGGAACACGGCTGCGCTGGAGAGGGCGATCGCGGTCCGAGGGCGGAAGAACGCGATGCCGATCGATCCGGTGTGGGCGATGCTGAGCAGGAACGCCAGCACCACCGGCATCCCGAGCACCGCGGCGTTGACCGGGATGGCCACGGCCGTCAGCGACAACGCGAGAACACCAAGCACGGCCGTGGCCCAGACGACGGGCTTCACCTGGGGGCGTGGCGGTCCGTCCGGATCGCCTCCGCGCTTGGACTTCGCCATCGGGAGAGGCTTCAACTCCACAGCTCGTAGAGATCTTCGACGAGAGTACCCGCCGCGGCCGCCATACTGCGGTCGTGAGTGTTTGAGGGTGCTCTGAGGCCCCGGAACACTCACGACCCCAGCCCCGCAACCAGGCCTGCGCTAGGGATAGATGAGGCGGACTTCGGCTGCGTGGGCGAAGAGCTCCGCTGCGTTGGCGGGGGAGCGGAAGGTTCCGCTGCCCCGGCCATCGGTGCTGACGACTTCCGCCCGGTCGGCGAAGGCGAGCCCCCAGGCGATCACCCTGCCTTCGGTGAGTTCCCACTCGGTTTCATCGCGGTCCAGCTCGCAAAGCGCGAAAAGCTGTGGTGCGCAGTGGATTTCGTCCCGAACCAAGGCGTACTCCTCGGGCTCCGGGGTCCAGATGCCGGCATCGGTCGCGGCCATAGCGCCTCCCTGGGTGGCTGATCAATGACCAGTTGAACGTACTGCGATACGTATCGCAGTTGGTATCGCTAGATCGGCTGGTGTGACAGTCTGTGTTCGCGACTGGGACCATGTGTGACCGTTGGCGGCTTTCGGAGGTGTGCTGGTGTCAGGACGAAACGACCCATCTGCGCTGCGGTGGTTGATCGGCGTCGAGTTGTCCGCGTACCGCAAGCAGGCCGGGCTGACGCTGGCCGAGCTCGCTGCGGAAACCGGCATCACCAAGCCGAAGCTCGGGCACATGGAAAGCGGCCGCTACCAGCAACATCAGGACGACATCGCGGCAGTGTTGCGGGCCTGCGGTGCGGGTGAGCGGGCAGTTGACCGGCTCGCGTCCTTGAGCGGCCGGGCGGACTCGAAGTCGTGGTGGGCACCTTGGGCGCACGTCGTGCCGGATTGGCTGAAGACCTTCGTCGGGCTGGAAGGCCTTGCAGAGTCCGAGTTCGTGTATCAGCCGTCAGTTCTGCCTGGGTTGATGCAGACCGAGGACTACGCGGCGGCGTTGACCACTTCGACGGGCTTCGTTCGACAGAACCACAACGAGCGTTTCGTCTCGTTCCGGTTGGCTCGGGCTCAGCGCTTGCGGGATGAGAACCCGCTGCATGTACATGCCGTGGTCGGAGAGGATGCACTTCGCCTGGCAGTCGGGGATTCGGAGACGCGCATAGCGCAGTTCGGGCACATCCTTGAGCTTGCCGCGTTGCCCAACTTCACGCTCCAGGTCCTGCGGCCGGACCTCGGTCCGCACGATGCACTTGGAGCTGGGCAGTTCTTCGTTCTCCACTTCGAGGAGGCGCGGCCGATCGCGTACACCGAGCTTCTCGATGGAGCTGTCTACGTTCAGGACCCAGATGACGTGCGGACATATACGCTGGTTGCGGAAAACTTGCAACATGTAGCGCTGGATCCAACCGAATCGGTGACGTTTGTGAAAGCGCTGATGTCGGAGACGTAGCCGGAGGGCCACCATGTCAGCCCTGATTTGGAAGAAGTCGAGTTACAGCGCCAACAACGGGATGTGCGTTGAGGTTGCGCACGCGGTCGCCAACGAGACCGAGTGGCGGAAGTCCAGCCGCAGTGCCAGGAACGGTGAGTGCGTCGAGGTTGCCTTGGCGGAGAGCGTTGTCGGGGCTCGGGATTCGAAGGATCCCGGTGGGCCGGAGCTCTGGTTCCGCGGGGTTCGGTGGGGTGGGTTCGTCGCCGCGGTGAAGGCCGGGCGGTTCGACCTGCCTGCTTGAGGAGGTAGCGAAAAGGGCCGGTGGGGCGCACCCACCGGCCCTTCTCATGCGGTGCTCACTAGCCGTTGAAGGTGCTGATCACCTCGGGGTGGGCGTCGGCCCACTTCTTGGCGGCCTGCTGCTCCTGGCCCTTCTCGGCGTTGTTGATTTCGTTCTCAAGCGAGGACAGCTGCTCGTCGGTCAGCTTGAACTTCTTGACCATGTCGGTGACCTCGGGGAAGTCCTTGCTGAAGCCGGCGCGGCCGATCGCGTGCAGCTCTTCGGCCTTGCCCATCGCGCCCTTCGGGTCCGTCAGGTCCTTCAGGGGGTAGCGGGCGTAGGCCCAGTGCGGGTGCCACAGGGTCACCACGATCGGCTTCTGATCCTGGACCGCCTTGTCCAGCGACGCCAGCATCGCCGTGGTCGAGGAGGTCTGCAGCTGGTACTCACCGCCCAGACCGTAGGCCGGCATCATGCTGTCCTTCGTGGTGCGGGTCAGCCCGGCGCCCGGGTCGATGCCGGTGATCGCGCCGCCGAACTCGGCGCTCTTGCCCTTGAGGTCCTCGATCGAGTTGACGTCGGTCATGTACTTCGGCACCGCGATGTTCAGCGTGCCCTGGTCGTACCAGATGCCGAGGTCCTCGAGCTTGGGGCCGTACTGCTTCCAGTAGTCGGCGTGGGTCTGCGGCAGCCAGCCGTCCAGGAAGAGGTCCGGGTTGCCCTGGGCGAGCCCGGCGTAGATCGGGCCGACCTCCAGCTCGGTGGTGTTGACCGTGTAGCCCTTGCGTTCCAGCAGCTCCTTGTAGAGGTAGGTGACCGCGATGTCCTCGTCCCAGGCGATGTAGCCGATGTTGATCGTCTTGGCTTCTTGCCCGGTCTGGGCGCTGCGACCACCGCACCCGGCGGCGACCACGACCAGTGCGGCCAGCGCGGCGATGAGCGCGCAGAGTCTCCGTGATCTTCTGCTGGACAACATTCGTACCTGCCTTTCTGCGACGGCTGCTGATCCGGGGCTCATCCGGTCTTGGCCGCTTTGCGCTCCGCCCGCGCCACTGGCGAGCGGTCCGAGAGCACGGCGGTGATCCGGTCCAGGTAGACCGCCAGGATCACCACCGCGAGTCCGGCTTCGAAACCTTGGGCGAGCCGGACCCGGGTGACGGCTTCGTAGATGTTCGAACCCAGTCCGGGGGCGCCGACCATGCCTGCGATGACCACCATCGACAGGGCCAGCATGATCACCTGGTTGACGCCGGCCATGATCGACGGCATGGCCAGCGGCAGCTGGATGCCGGTGAGGATCTTGCGGCTCGGCGAGCCGAACGCCTCGCCCGCCTCGACCACCTCGCGGTCCACCTGCCGGATGCCCAGCTCGGTGAGCCGCACGCCCGGCGGCAGCGCGAAGATCACGGTAGCTACCACGCCCGGTACCTCACCGATGTTGAAGAACACGATGACCGGGACCAGGTAGACGAACGCCGGCATGGTCTGCATCAGATCCAGCACCGGCCGCAGGATCGTGCTCGCCTTGCTGTTGCGCGCCATCAGGACGCCCAGCGGGATGCCGATCGCGATCGCGATGACGGTGGCCACCAGCACCAGCGACAGGCTCTGCATCGCCGGGCCGAACTCCTGCATGCTGGCGATCAGGCCGAAGCCGATCAGGCTGAACAGGCCGAATTTCCAGCTGCGCAGCCACCAGCCGAGGGCGGCGAATATCAGCACCATGGCCAGCACGGGAAGCCAGTTCAGCGCGAAGGTCAGTCCGGAGACGGCTGAGCTCAGCACCAGGTTGATGAAGTCGAACACCGGGCCGATGTTGTTGTTCAGCCAGTTGACGATCGCCTCGAACCAGGCGCCGACCGGGATGCGCGGAAGTTCGTACTGGGTCGGGAAGGGGAGTGCTTCACGCATCGGAGGCCTCCTTGACCGCCGCGGGCACCTCGGCCTCGCGGCTCAACGCCTCGAAGACCGCAGCAGGCGTCACCGCGCCGAGCACGCGCCGCTCGTCGTCGACCACCGGTACCGGGCCCGGATGATCGCCCAACCGCAGGAACAGCTCCTTCATCGGAGTGTCGGCGGGCACCGGTTCCGCGCCGTCCGGCGCGGTGACCTGCGGATCCGCCAGTGCTGCCGCGGTGAGCACCCGGCTGCGGTCGACGTCCTGGACGAACTTGGCCACGTACTCGTCGGCCGGTTCGCGCAGGATCTGCTCGGCGGTGCCGATCTGGACGATCCGTCCGGCGCGCATCATCGCGATGCGGTCGCCCAGGCGCATCGCCTCGTTGAGGTCGTGGGTGATGAAGATGATCGTCTTGCCCAGCTTGGCGTTGAGGTTGAGCAGCTGGTCCTGCATCTCCCGCTTGATCAGCGGGTCCAGCGCGCTGAACGCCTCGTCCATCAGCAGGACGTCGGTCTGCGCGGCCAGGGCGCGTGCCAGGCCGACGCGCTGCTGCATCCCGCCGGAGAGCTGCTGCGGGTACCGGTCGCCCCAGCCCTCCAGGCCCACCAGGTTCAGCGCCTCGGTGGCCCGTTCCACCAGGTCGCTCTTGCTCGCGCCGCGGATCATCAGCCCGTACGCGGCGTTGTCCAGCACCGTTCGGTGCGGGAACAGCGCGAAGTGCTGGAAGACCATGCTCATCTTCTCCTGGCGCATGGTGCGCAGGGCCTTGCTCGACATCGCGGTGATGTCCTCACCGTCGACGAGCACCTGGCCGGAGGTGGGCGTGAGCAGCCCGTTGAGCATTCGGATCAGGGTCGACTTGCCGGAGCCGGACAGGCCCATGACGACGAACGTCTCGCCCTCGGCCACCTCGAACGACGCGTCCACCACCGCGGCAGTGGCGCCGGCGGCTTTGATCTCGTTCTGGTCGGCTCCGGCCTCCAGGCGGCGTACCAGGTCCGTCGGCTGCGGCCCGAAGATCTTGTAGAGCCGTTCCACTCGTACCGATGTCACCGATCGCCTCCACCCGCATCGCCGGCACCGGTGGTCCGCACCCGTACCGGGGGCAGCGCGAATTCATCGGACCAGCCGACGATAACGATGCCCGAATTCGTGTTCTAGTCCTTTCGATGTAGTTCGAAGATCATACGTCTCGGAAAGGTCGTGTCCAGCCGATCGGGTGAAGATCTTATTTCGATCGAGATGTTCTGGATGCGCCTACCGGGACGTCTGGCCAGGGCTGATATCCAGCTCTGACGTGCGAATATGCTGTTTTTAGAGCTAAGGATCCCACTTCAGTGGAAGTGTGGCGAAGCGATCGGGAAAAAGGATCATCCGACGCTGATCGCGTCCTTATGACTGTTTTCGGCCATTTTTCGACAAGATCAAATCCGGTGCGGTTAAATGATCTAAATCCGATTGGTCCAGAAATAATCTCCGATGAGTTGCGACGTTCGTCGGAGCCGCCGCCTCCCACGATGTGATACGGGCTATCCCCCGGATGGCGGCGTCGGTCGGAGCGGGACGTTTAAGGTCGAGTGCATGCAACCCTGGTCATCGGTTTCCGTGCCTCGAGTGCCCGGCACGCCACGTCCGCTGTGCCTGTTCGACACCTCGGCGGGTGAGATCACGCCCACCGAGCCCGGCTCCGTCGCGCGGATGTACGTGTGCGGCATCACGCCGTACGACGCCACCCACCTCGGCCACGCCGCCACCTACCTGGCGTTCGACCTGGTCCACCGGGTGTGGCTGGACAACGGTCACCAGGTGCACTACGTCCAGAACGTCACCGACATCGACGACCCGCTGCTGGAGCGCGCTGAGCGCGACAACGAGGACTGGGTGGTGCTCGCGATGCGCGAGACCGCGCTGTTCCGCGAGGACATGGAGGCGCTGCGGGTCGTGCCGCCAGCGGACTTCGTCGGCGCGGTGGAGTCCATCCCGGAGATCGTCGAGGCGGTCGGCAAGCTGCTGGCCTCCGGCGCGGCCTACCGGATCGACGACGAGCACCCGGACGTCTACTTCCGCCACCAGTCCAGCGGGCACTTCGGCTACGAGTCGAACTACGACGACGAGACCATGATCGCCTTCTTCGCCGAGCGCGGCGGCGACCCGGACCGGGCGGGCAAGGAGCACCCGCTGGACGCGCTGCTGTGGCAGGCCGCCCGCGACGGCGAGCCGTCCTGGGAGTCCGAGCTGGGGCCGGGCCGTCCGGGCTGGCACCTGGAGTGCTCGGTCATCGCGCTGAACCGGCTGGGCCTGGGCTTCGACGTGCAGGGCGGCGGCTCGGACCTGATCTTCCCGCACCACGAGTTCAGCGCGGCGCACGCCGAGTCGCTGACCGGCGAGTTCCCGTTCGCCAAGCACTACGTGCACGCCGGGATGATCGGGCTGGACGGCGAGAAGATGTCCAAGTCCAAGGGCAACCTGGTGTTCGTGTCCCGGCTGCGCGGCGACCGGGTGGACCCGATGGCCATCCGACTGGCGCTGCTGGACGGCCACTACCGCACCGACCGGTCCTGGACGGCTGACGCGCTGACCGCGGGCATGGCACGCCTGGCGCGCTGGCGTCAGGCGGTCGAGCTGGAGTCCGCGCCGTCGGCGGAGTCGGCGGTCTCCGAGCTGCGCGAGCGGCTGTCCGACGACCTCGACACCCAGCAGGCACTGCGGGCCATCGACGCCTGGGCGGAGGAGGCGCTGACCATCGGTGGCTCCGACGTGGAGGCGCCGCAGCTCATCCGCACGGCCGTCGACGCCCTGTTAGGCGTCGAGCTCTGAAGTCTCCCGGTCGCAGGGGGTGTCAGTTCTGCCTAAAACTGACGCCCCCTGCTGCGTCCGGGGTGACGAGGTCAGTTTTGGGCAGAACTGACACCCAGCACGACGCACCGGGGTGTGTCGAGAATGCTGGTGACACTGATAGGACGGGGAAGGTGGTCGCGGGGATGCGGAAGGTCCTGATCGTCGGGGCGGGGCAGGCCGGGCTGCAACTGTCGCTCGGGCTGCAGGCCCGGCAGTACGAGGTGACCTTGATCTCCGGGAGGACGCCCGAGCAGATCCGCGGCGGACGGGTGATGTCCACGCAGGCCATGTTTGGTACCGCACTGGCCAACGAACGCGCCCGCGGCCTGAACTTCTGGGACGACGAAGCACCACAGATCACCGGGTTGCGGAAGACGGTCGCGAAGCCGGGGGAGGGGTGTCTGCTGGACTGGCGGGGTGAGTTCTCGAGGCCCGGGCAGTCGGTGGACCAGCGGGTGAAGATGGCGCGCTGGCTGGACCTTTTCGCCGAGCGCGGCGGTGATGTCGAGTACCGCAACATCACCGCGTCCGAATTGGACGGTCTGGCTCCGGGCTACGAGCTGGTGGTCGTCGCGACAGGCGCGGGCGAGCTCGGCCGGATCTTCGAACGCGATTCGCAGCACTCGCCTTTCACCTCACCGCAGCGGGCGTTGGCGGTGGCCTACGTGCGCGGGGCCGCTCCGTCTCCGGATGCACCGGACGACGGTCTGCTCCGGGCGAACTCGATCGCCGGCATCGGCGACATCTACGTCATCCCCGGCTGCACCTTCGGCGGGGCGTGCGATGTCCTGCTGTACGAGGGCATTCCGGGCGGTCCGATGGACTGCTGGTCGGATCGTCCCGGCACGGACGAGCAGTGGGCGCGGATGCTGGACCTGATGCGCGACCACCTGCCGTCGGAGCACGCGCGGTTCACCAGCGCGGAGCTGACCGACGAGCGCGCGACCCTGGCCGGTGGGGTGACCCCGATCGTGCGCAAGCCGGTGGCCGAACTCCCTTCCGGTGCAGCGGTTTTGGGAATGGGGGATGCGGTGGTGGCCAACGATCCGATCACCGGACAGGGCGCCAACGTCGCGAACCGGTGCGCGGAGTCCTATTTGGACAGCATCGTGGCGCGCGGCGAGCAGCCGTTCGACCGCTCCTGGATGCAGCAGAGCTTCGACCAGTTCTGGCATTACGCGCAGCACGTGGTGACGTGGTCGAACACCTCGCTGCGCCCCGCCCAGCCGCACGTGCAGCGGATCATGGCCGCGGCGGCGAAGCACCCGGAGATCCGCAACCGCTTCGCTGACGGCTTCGACGACCCAGCGGACTTCCAGACCTGGTTCCTCGACCCCGAAGGAGCGGACGCCTACCTCCGCAGCTTCGGGTGAACCGACCGCGATGATTCCTCGCCGGCGCGGCGGTCAAACCTGGTGGACGATCCGAACGTGAAGGGCGCGCCGCTGGCCGAGCTACCCGGTCAGCGGCGCCCTTCGCACGTCAGTAGGCGTCGTGGGCTTTGACGAACTCGTTGTCGTGGTAGACGTCCCAGTTGATCGACCAGGCCATCAGGCCGCGCAGGTTCGGGTGGGTGCCGTGCGGCTGGTAGGAGCCGCAGTTCGTTCCGGCGCGCAGGCAGTCGAGCGCCTTGTGGACCTCCGGGACCGGGGTGAAGCCGTTGCCCGCCGGGTTGGCCGCCGGCAGACCGATCGCGACCTGCTCGGGGGCCAGCGGGGCGAAGGTGTTGTCCGGGTTGCCCGCCAGCGGGAAGCCGGTCAGCAGCATGTCGATCATCGCGATGTGGAAGTCCGCAGTGCCCATCGTGTGGTACTGGTCGTCCAGGCCCATGACCGGGCCGGAGTTGTAGTTCTGCACGTGCAGCAGGTCCAGCTGGTCGCGCAGCGCGTCGATCACCGGCAGGTACGAGCCCGCCCGCGGATCGGCGCCGGTGCCGCCGCCGTAGTGCTGGTAGCCGACCTGCACGAAGAACGTCTCCGGCGCCATGGTCAGCACGAAGTCCGCGCCGTAGCGGTCGTTCAGGGCGCGCAGCGCATCGATCAGGTTGACCACCACCGGGGTGGTCGGGTGCTTCAGATCGGTGTCGCCCGGGGCGAGTTCCAGGGAGTGGCCCTCGAAATCGACGTCGAGGCCGTCCAGGCCGTAGCGGTCGATGATCGCCGCCGCCGACTCCACGAACGCGTCGCGCGCGGCGGTCGTCTCCAGTCGCACTTGGCCGTTGGCGCCGCCGACCGACAGCAGCACTTTCTTGCCTTCGGCCTGCTTGGCGCGAATCCCGGCGATGAACTCCTCGTCGCTCTCCACGTTCGGGCACTCGGCGGCCTGGCAGCGGTTGAACTCCAGCTGGCCGGAGGCCGGGGAGGTCGGCTCGGCGAAGGCCAGGTCGATGACGTCCCACTCAGCGGGCACGTCGGCTATCCGCACGTAGCCGGAGCCGTTGGCGAAGCTGGCGTGCAGGTAGCCGACCAGGGCGTGCTCGGGGACGTCGGCGGGTTCGGGGGAGGCGGAGGCCGGTGCGGCTGCGAGGACGAGCCCGGCCAGGGCGACGAGCGCGGTGCGGATCCGTGACATGACTGCTCCGATCCGTCGGGGTCGAAGCACAAAAATGGACTAGACCACTGGCCGAGGTCAAGGTCCAGTCCATTACTCGCCAGGCCCTCATGTCCCCAGCCGCCGCTCAGGACGCGATTTCAATGGAAATTGGACGTCCAATTTCCATTGGCCCGGGGTCTGTCCACATCCTCCGGCATGTCGGGCGCCGGACACGCCGGGAGGCCACAGTTTCAATTGAAACTGTAAAACCCAGGCATGGCGGATCACAGTTTCAATTGAAACTGTGGCCCGCCTGGGAGATTGGAGGTGGTCAGCCTGGGCCGGGGCCGAGCGGGCCCTTGCCACCCGGGCCGCGGCGGCGGAGGTAGCGCTCGAACTCCGCGGCGATGGCGTCGCCGCTGGTCTCGGTCAGCTTGACCTCGGCGTCCCCGCGCTCCTCCAGCGCGCGGACGTAGTTGCGGACGTCCTCGTCCTCCTCGGCCATCTCGCTGACCGTCTGCTCCCACTCCTCGGCCTGCTCCGGCAGGTTGCCCAGCGGCACCTCGACGTCGAGGGCGTCCTCCACCCGGTGCAGCAGCGCCAGCGTCGCCTTCGGCGACGGCGGCTGCGAGATGTAGTGCGGGACCGCTGCCCAGAACGAGATCGCCGGGATCCCGGCCTGCACGCAGGCGTCCTGGAAAATCCCGACGATGCCCGTCGGGCCCTCGTAGCGTGAGCGCTCCAGGCCGTACCGGGCCGCCGACTCGGCGTCGTAGGCGGCGCCGGTGACCGGCACCGGGCGGGTGTGCGGGGCGTCGGCGAGCAGCGCACCCAGCGTCACCACGGTGCGGGCGCCGATCCGCTCGATCTGCTCGACCAGTTCGGCGCTGAAGGCGCGCCACCGCATGTTCGGTTCGATGCCGTGCACCAGCACCACGTCGTGCGCGCAGCCCGGCGGGCGGCAGACCGACAGCCGCGTGGTCGGCCAGGTCACCTGGCGGGTGATGCCGTCGACCAGCTTGACCGTGGGGCGGGTGACCTGGAAGTCGTAGTACGGGTCCGGGTCGAGCTCGCCCAGCGGTTCGGCGTCCCAGATGAGCTGCAGGTGCTCGATCGCGGAACTGGCGGCATCCCCGGCGTCGTTCCAACCCTCGAAACCGCAGATCACGATCGGATCGGTCAACTCGGGTGGTTCGGCGCGCGTGTGTTCGTTGGTGTGTGCGTCGCGATCGGTCACTGACCCAGCCTACGACGCCGGGCCGACGCCAGCGCCGGACGTACCGGGCGCGCCTGGATCGTGATCCGAGGTCGGTTTGACGGCCGCAGCGGAGGGCCAGACCCTTGAGCTCGAGCGCCTGCGGAGCGGATGCGCAAGTGGACCACAACGAGCAGGGGATCTCCCCGCGATCCAGGTTGCGGCTGTCCATCGGACGGCGGCCGCGGGATCTCGCGCAGCTCGGCCTGGTCGGCGGTTTGCTGGCGCTGAGCGTGCTGCTCGTGCTGGTGCCGGTGAACCCGGTGGAGCTGGCGATCTACGACCAGCTGGGCCGGATCCCGGCGGTGTCCGATCCGCTGTGGGTGGTGTTGAGCTGGCTCGGCTCGTGGGCGGGTATCGCCGCGGTGACCGTGGTGGCGGCTTATTCCGGCTGGATCCGGGTGGCGTTGCTGTGCGCGGCGTCGGGTGCGGTGACCTGGGCGTTGGCGCTGTTCATGCACGAGGTGCTCGGGTTGCGCCAGCTGTCACCGGCCGGGCCGTCGGGCGGTCTGCCGTTCCCCGCCGAGGAAGTGGCGATCGTGACGGTGTTGGCCGTGATCGTCGCGCCTTACGTGGGCGGCTCCGCCCGCTACGCCGGGTGGGTGCTGGCGGTGCTCGTCGGCGTCGCCGTGGTGCACCTGGGTGGGCACCTGCCGCTGGCGGCGGTGGGCGGGGCGCTGCTGGGTTGGGGCGTCGGGACGCTGTTCCACGTGGTGTGGGGCGCTCCGGGGCGGCGGGTCTCCGACGCGATCGTCCGGGACGAGCTGGAGCAGGCCGGGCTGGCGCCGCTGTCGATCATCGCGCTGCGGCACCGGTTCCTGGAGCCGCGCGAGTTCGCCGTGCGGACCGAGGACGGGGCGACGCTGCGGGTCAAGGTGGTGCGGCGGATGAGTCGCCGCGCCGGTGCCTGGTACAAGATCAAGCGACTGCTCGCGCTGCTGGACGTCCAGGGCGAGCCGCGGTTGTCGACCCCGCACCACGAGGTCGAGCACGAGGCCTACGTGACGCTGCTGGCCGAGCGCGCGGGCGTGCGCACCCCGCCGGTCGTGCTGGCGTGCGACGTCGAGCACGCGCCTGCGCTGCTGGTGGTGCGTCAGGTGGAGGGCCGGCGGCTCTCGCAGATGCGCGCGGAGGAGGTCGACGACGAGCTGCTGGCGGAGATCTGGGCGCAGCTCGCCGTGTTGGCCGAGGCCCGCATCGCCCACCACGACCTGCGGGCGAAGAACTTCCTGGTCGACGCGCAGAACCAGCCGTGGCTGCTCAGCTTCACCTTCAGCCTCGCCGGTGCCGGCCCGGCGCGCTGCGAGCGGGACCTGGCCGAAGCGTTGGTGTCGATCGCGTCGGTGGTGGGCGTCGAGCGTGCCGTGCGCACTGCGATCCGTGCCCTGCCCGCTGAACAGCTGGAAGGAGCGCTGCGCAACCTGCTGCCGATGGCGCTGCCGAGGCGGATCCGCGCGCAGGCCCCGCACGGACGGTTCCTGATGGCCGAGGTTCGGGAGGCGCTGGCCGATGGACTCGGGCAGCCGATCCCGGGGTTCCGGTCGCCGGTCCGGCCCACCACCGTGGTCGGGCTGCTGCTCATCGGTGCTGCGGTGTACCTGCTGCTGCCGGAGCTGTCGAGCATGAACGAGGTGCTCGGGGCCGCGCGCCACGCCAACTGGGGCTGGCTGGCGGTGGCGGTGCTGACCGGTTTCCTGGCGATCGTGCTGTCCTCGATCTCGGTGCAGGGCTCCAGCTCGATCCCGCTGCCGTTCTGGCGCACCCTCGCGGTGCAGGTCGCCGCCGCCTTCACCGGTCGCACGACGCCCGGCGGCGCAGGGTTCTTCGGGATCAACGTCGTCTACATGGAACGGCTGGGTCTGCGGCGACCGCTCGCGGTCGGGGTGACGCTGCTGAACCAGGCCGGGACCGGGGCGGTGGCGTTCGTGGTGGCCGTGGTCGGGGTGTTCGCCGTCGGCCTGGCCCGGACGTTCACCCACTTGTCCATCCCGACCGGCTGGCCGGTGCTGGTGGGCGCGGCTGCGGTGCTGGTGGTCGCCGTCGTCGTGATCGCTTCGCCGTTCGGGCGGCGGCGGATCGCAGCGCCCTCGCTGGAGGTCGGCCGGGAGCTGCTGGAGACCCTGCGCGACCCGATCCGCGCGCTCCAGCTGTTCGGCGGCGCGCTGGGCTACCTCGTGGTGTCGGGCCTGGGCCTGGCGGCGTCGCTGGCAGCGCTGCACCCGGATTTCTCCTGGGTGGCGGTGACGGTCGTGTTCATCATCGGCAACACCCTCGGCCACCTGGTGCCTTCGCCCGGCGGACTGGGCGCGGTGGAGGCGGTCCTGCTCGCCGGGCTCGGCGTGCTGGGCATCCCAGCAACGGCGGCGGTGACGGCGGTCCTGCTCTCCCGCCTCCTGACCTACTGGCTCCCGGTCCTCCCCGGAATCGCCATGTTCCGCTACCTCCAACGCAAGGCCATCATCTGATCCGGCGACTTGATCGGTTGAGTTGCGCTTCACCTCGTGAAACCCACCGGCCGTGTGGACGAGGGATTGGACACGTTCGCTGGGGTGGGTGGGGTCCGCGGTGCTGTACTGGATGCTGACCTTGGTCCGAACCATCCCAGGAGGAGATCTCCGCGTGACCCGCGACGCCGGTCCGAACTCGCCCGCCGCCGTCCTGTTCGACATGGACGGGACGCTCGTCGACTCCGAGAAGCTGTGGACGATCGCGCTGGACGACTACGCCGCGCATCGCGGGGGTGAGCTCACCGACGTCACCCGGGAAGCCATGGTCGGCTCGAACATGACCCGCAGCATGAAGATGCTGCTCACCGACGTCGGCGTCCCGGCCACCGAGGACGAGATCGCCGCGGCCGCCAGCTGGGTGGTCGACCGGATGGCGGAGCTGTTCAAGCAGGGCCTGCCGTGGCGGCCGGGCGCGCAGGAAGCCCTGCTCGAGGCCCGCGCGCTCGGCGTGCCGGTCGCGCTGGTGACCTCCACGATCCGCTCGCTGACCGAGATGGCGCTGGAGACCCTGGGCCGCGACACCTTCGACCTCACCGTCTGCGGCGACGAGGTCGACGGGCACAACAAGCCCGAGCCCGAGCCGTACCTGAAGGCCGCTCGCCTGCTGGGCGTGGACGCGGCGGACTGTGTCGCCATCGAGGACTCGCCGACCGGTGTGGCCAGCGCGGAAGCCGCTGGCTGCCTGGTGATCGCCATCCCGTGCGAGGTGCCGCTGCAGCCCGGCCCGCACCGGGTGCTGCACGAGTCCTTGGTGGACGTCGACTTCGGCGCGCTCGGCGAGTTGTTCGCACGAGCTGCGTGATGATCGACGTCCCGATCGTGCTGGCCGGATTCGGCCCGGTCGGCCGGGAGTACGCCGAACTCGTCCACCAGAACCGCGCGCCGTGGCGCGACCAGCACGGGGCCGACCTGCGGGTCGTCGCCGTCCGCGGCCGCAGCACTCAGACCGAGGTCGACGGTGTCGTGCCGCCGCGCGAGCAGTGGACCGAGGCGGAGCCGCTCGCGGAACTCCTCGCCCGCACCGGAGCTCGGGTGCTGGCGCAGGCCGTTCCTTCCGACGGCAGCGATCAACCGGGCATGGACGCGCTGCAGGCGCTCGGACAGGGCACGCACGTCGTCACCGCCACCAAGTCGCACCTGCTCACGCACTGGAGCCGGCTCGACGAGGCGGCCCGCGGGGCTGGGCGCTCGGTCCGGATCTCCGGGGCCACCGGGGCCGCGATGCCCGCTGGTGACATGGCGCGATCGGTTCTGCGCGGGTTCGACGTGGACGCCGTGCACGGCTGCCTCAACGGCACCGCGACCTTCGTCCTCGATCAGCTCGCGGAAGGGAAGACGCTGGATGCCGCCGTTGCCGAGGCGCAGCGCCGCGGCATCGCTGAGGCCGATCCGACGGCTGATCTCTCCGGTGCCGACGCCGCCACCAAGATGCGCCTGATCGCCGGCCTGCTGTGGGGCTGGGACGTGACGGGCGTGCGGGTCGACGCGGAGCCGATCGATGCACCGCATGCCGTCGAAGCCGGGCATCGGCTCCGGCAGGTCGCCAGCGCCCATCGCGACGAGCCCGGTCTGGTCCGCGTGGCCGTGCGAGCCGAACCTTTCGGCAGTCCGCTCGGCGCGCTGGTCGGTCCGGAGAAGGCGGTGCGCTACGACTGCGGCGACGCCGGATCGGTCACCGTTTCCGGCGGGCGGTCCAGTCCGCGGGGCGCCGCGCGAGCGATGATCAAGGACACCATCGGCGCAGCGCTGGAAGCCACCACGGGCCTGCGGTGAAAGCGCAGTACCAGAGTGTGGAACCAGCGGGTCCGCCGTTCGGGCCGCTGACCTGAGATGCGAGGATCGTGAACCGTGAAGACCTTCGACGAATTGTTCGCCGAACTGCAGGAACGCGCCAGCACTCGCCCCGAGGGCTCGTCGACGGTTGCCGCCCTCGACGCCGGGGTGCACGCGCAGGGCAAGAAGGTGCTCGAAGAGGCCGGTGAGGTGTGGCTGGCCGCCGAGCACGAGTCCGACGAGCAGCTGGCCGAGGAGATCTCGCAGCTGCTGTACCGCCTCCAGGTCATCATGCTGGGGCGCGGCCTGTCCCCCGAGGACGTCTACCGCTACCTGTGAACGCACAGGTTCCACCTGAGAACGCAAGAAAGAAGGAGACTGCTCCCATGCTGCGCGTTGCAGTGCCCAACAAGGGCACGCTGGCCGGTCCCGCATCCGAGATGCTCGCGGAAGCCGGGTACCGGCAGCGCCATGAGCAGCGGGACCTGACGGTGCTCGACGCCGCCAACGACGTCGAGTTCTTCTTCCTGCGCCCCAAGGACATCGCCATCTACGTCGGCTCCGGCGAGCTGGACCTGGGGCTGACCGGTCGCGACCTGGCGCTGGACTCCGGTGCGGCCGTTGAGGAGCGGCTGGCGCTGGGCTTCGGCGGCTCGACCTTCCGCTACGCCGCCCCGGCCGGTCCGCACGAGTGGGCCGCGACGGACCTGCAGGACAAGCGGATCGCCACCTCCTACCCGAAGCTGGTCACCGACGACCTGGCCCGGCACGGCGTGACCGCCGACGTCATCCGGCTCGACGGAGCGGTGGAGATCTCCATCCAGCTCGGCGTCGCCGACGCCATCGCCGATGTGGTCGGCTCCGGTCGCACCCTGCGTCAGCACGGGCTGGTGGCCTTCGGTGACCCGATCTGCAAGTCCGAGGCCGTGGTGATCGAGCGCCGCGGTTCGGACGCCGATCCGGTCAAGGAACAGCTGATCGCGCGGCTGCAGGGCGTGGTGTTCGCCCAGCAGTACGTGATGCTGGACTACAACTGCCCGCGCGACCTGCTCGACGAGGTCACCAAGATGACGCCGGGCTTGGGCTCGCCCACGATGGCGCCGCTGGCCGACGAGAACTGGGTGGCGGTGCGCGCCATGGTCCCCCGCAAGGAGGCCCCGGCGATCATGGACCGGCTGGTCTCGGTCGGTGCCAAGGCGATCCTGTCCTCCGACATCCGAGCCTGCCGCCTCTGACACCGGACGTGCGGGCGCGGGCGGGAGTCCGCGCCCGCACGTTTTGTCCTGATCGCCCGATGGTGCCGCCGGATCGTAATCCTCTCCGATCCGGGCGCTGATCAAGTCCGCACGTCGAACGCGGATAATGAACCCGGGCGAACGATCTTGGACGAGACGGTGGGGGTGCGTCGAATGGCCGTCGTGGTACCGGGCAAGACTCCGCCGCAGTGGGAGCCCGCTTCGCGGTCATCGACCAGACCCAGGCCGGCGACTACGGCACCGCGTCCAACTACGACCCCTACGAGGACTGACCGACGCTCCGCAATTTCCATTGAAATCGGACGTGCGGACGTGCGATTTCAATGGAAATTGCGGGACGACGACATCAGTCGGTGCGGTCGAGGACGGATTCGTCGCCCGGGTTCGGTTCCGGCCAGCCGGGGTAGGGCGGGGGAGTGCCGCCGAAGGCCGGGCACAGCGGCTTGTGGTCGCAGTAGTCGCACAGACGGCTCGGGTTCGGGCGGAAGTCGCCGGTCTTGCCCGCGCGCAGGATCGCTTGCCAGATCGCTTCCAGCGTCCGCTCGAAGCGACGCAGCTCGGTCTCGTCCGGCGTGTAGGCCAGGCGTTGCTTGCTGGCCAGGTACATCAGCAGCAGCTGGCGCGGGATCTCACCGCGGGTGCGCCACAGCACCAAGGCGTAGAACTTCATCTGGAACATCGCCTTGGCCTCGCCGATCTCCCGCGGCGCGGCGCCGGTCTTGTAGTCGACCAGCCGGATTTCACCGGTCGGTGCGACGTCGACCCGGTCGATGAACCCGCGCAGCAGCACCCCGGAGTCCAGCTCGGTCTCCACCCGCAGCTCGCAGGCCTCCGGCTCCAGCCGCTGCGGGTCCTCCAGCTCGAAGTAGGCGTCCAGCAGCGAGGTCGCCGACTTGAGCCAGCGCACCAGCTCGGGGTCGTCCGGTCCGTCGAACAGCTCGGCCAGTTCGGGCTGTTGCTCCTGCAGCTCCGCCCAGGCCGGGTCGAGCAGCGCGTGCGCCTGCTCCGGATCGCGCTGGTCGGTCGGCAGCTCGAACAGCCGCTCCAGAACCGAGTGCACCACGGTGCCGCGCACCTGCGCCCGGGTCGGGGTCTCCGGCAGCCGGTCGACCGCGCGGAAGCGGTACAGCAGCGGGCACTGCTTGAAGTCGCTGGCGCGCGACGGTGACAGCGCCGGACGTCTGGTCCCGCGCTCCTGGACCGCGCCGCTTGCTGCTGTTCCCACCGGTTCCGCCATGGGCAGGAACCCTAATCGAGCCGTCCGACACGCGATCAGGCAAGTGCGGATGACAACCGCCTCACAGCGGGGGTACTACCCTGCGCGCATGCCACCGACCGCATCCCCGCCTGCCCGGCCCAAGCTCAACGACGGTGGGCTGCTGCTGTGCCGGGTCGCCGGGGTGCCCGTGCTGCTGTCCCCGTCCTGGTGGCTGGGCGCGGCGCTGATCGTGCTGCTCTACACGCCGCTGGTGGGCAGGATCCTGCCGGGCGCTGGCGTCTGGGAGAGCGCGGTGCTCGCCGCGGTGTTCACGGTGTTCCTCGCGATCTCGGTGCTGCTGCACGAACTGGGGCACTGCCTGGTGGCCCTGCAGCTCGGCCTGCCGGTGCGCAGAGTCCGGTTGTTCCTGCTCGGCGGCCTGACCGAGATCTCCCGCACACCGCCCAAGCCCACCCAGGAAGGACTGATCGCGGCCGCTGGACCAGCGGTGTCGCTGGTGCTGGCGGTGGCCACCGGCATCGGCTGGTTCGCGATGGTGCCGGGCGGGGCGATCTGGCTGCTGGTGGTGCAGACCTGCGTGGCGAACCTCGCGGTCGCGGGGTTCAACCTGCTGCCCGGCCTGCCGCTGGACGGCGGCCGGATGCTGCGCGCGCTGACCTGGCGGATCACCGGCAGGCGCAGCATCGGCACCAAGGCCGGCGTGATCGGCGCGGGCGTGGTGGCGGCGGCGCTGATCATCTGGGCGCTTATGGGGCTGATCCAGGATGCCCAGGAGGAGTGGCTGCGGCTGGGTGTGTGCGTGCTGATGGCGTGGTTCGTGGTGGCGGGAGCCAACGCCGAACGCACCGCGGAGCAGCGCACGAGCTGGCCGTCCGGGCTGATGCTGAACGACCTCGTGCGCCCGGTCCTGCAGCTCCCGGCGGAGAGCCCGGTGGGCGATGCGCTGATGGCCGCAGCTGGTCGGGGAGTGGTGCTGGTGCGCGCGGACGGCATCGCGGTGGGTCTGCTGGACCAGACCGCGGCTGAACGGCTGGCCACCCACGCGCCGAACGAGCCCGCCGAGCGCGCCGCGGAACCGGTCGACCCGGACACGATCCTGCTCGACAGCGAGTCGCCGGAGGCGATCCTGGAGCGAGTGCAGACAGTGCTGGCCTGGCAGTTCCTGGTGATCGACGAGGAAGGCCGGCCCAGCGGCGTCCTGCGTCGCGAAGACCTCCGCGCCGCGCTGCGCGCCCGCCGCAACTGAGGTGCGCGCCACTGCATCTCCGCAGGTAGCGGCCCGTGAGCGCTTTGAGCCGCTATGGCAACCCAAAACACTCACGGTCTCTGGCCAGCGGAAATGGGGCGCCGGAAGCCGATCCCCGGGTTCGTCCGGCCCTCTGCGACGATGGTGCGCTGTACCAGCGTCGAGAAGGTAGGCAGCACTTGAGCAGCACCGTCAGCGGTGAGTTCCGGCCCGGAGACCGGGTGCAGTTGACCGACCCCAAGGGGCGGAAGTACACGGTCGTGCTGGAGCCGGGAGGGGAGTACCACACGCACCGCGGCGCGTTGGCGCACGACGACCTGATCGGCAAGCCCGAGGGCTCGGTGGTGACCTCGGCCGGCGGCACCTCGTTCCTGGCCCTGCGCCCGCTGCTGGCCGACTACGTGCTGTCCATGCCGCGCGGCGCCCAGGTCATCTACCCCAAGGACGCCGCCCAGATCCTGATGTGGGGCGACATCCGCCCGGGCGCGCGGGTGCTGGAGGCCGGAGCGGGCTCGGGCGCGCTGAGCTGCTCGCTGCTGCGCGCGGTGGGCTCCGAGGGCAGCGTGACCTCCTACGAGGTCCGCGAGGACCACCTCGAGCACGCCGAGCGCAACGTGAAGCGCTTCTTCGGCGAGAAGCCGGACAACTGGACGCTGACCCTGGGCGACCTCAAGGACTACGACGGCGAGCAGGTCGACCGCGTGGTGCTGGACATGCTCGCGCCGTGGGAGGTCCTGGACAAGGTCCACGAGAAGCTGGTCCCGGGCGGTGTCCTGGTGGTGTACGTGGCGACCACGACCCAGCTCTCCCGCGTCACCGAAGCGATCCGCGAACAGCAGAACTGGACCGAACCGCAGTCCTGGGAAACCCTCCTGCGCCCCTGGCACGTGGTCGGCATGGCGGTCCGCCCGGAACACCGAATGGTCGCCCACACGGCATTCCTCCTCGTCACCCGCCGCCTCGCGGACGACGTGACCCCACCCCGAGTCCAACGCCGCCCCAGCAAGGGCTGAAAAACCGAAAACGGCCCGTCCGGAATTCCGGGCGGGCCGTTTTTGGGAACCCCAGACTATCGGAAGTTTTTCCTGATCTTTTGGGGATCAATCCCAGTTGGCGGCTCGCTGACATGCTTCGCCAGCGTCGCCCGATTCGACGCCCATGCGCCTGAGCTGATCGTGACAGGACAATTGCCCAGGAAGGCCGCCGTGCTCGCCTTCAGCGCAGGCGTTAATGGCGCCTGGGCCGACCACGTAACCCTTGGACGACAGAAAATCCTGGCAGTGCGATGCCCGTGCCTGGGCCGGTGCGGCCAGGACGACGGCGAAACCTGCAGTCGCAGCCGCCGTAGCGACCACGGTGGTGATTCGCTTCCCCAGTTTTCGCATATTTCCCCTCTTGCGATGAAATGACCTTTTGGTCGCCAATATCCTTTCGGCTCTACTGGTGGACGTCAACGGCTCTTCGGGTGAGAGGGGATTCACTGCCCTTTTTGTTTAATTTCCTGCGGAAGTCGAGGATGTTGTTGTAGGGCGACTTAAGTGGATCTCCTTGATCGTGTCATGTGAACAACCAAAAGGCCTGCCCGGAATTCCGGGCAGGCCTTTTGGTTGGTTGGGTGACGGTCAGCAGAGCTTCCACTCGCCGTTCTCGACGACCATCTTGAACTCTTCGTCGATCGGCTGGGACTCGTTGACCTGCCGGCCCATGAACTCCATGTTGAAGGTCATCTTGCCGTTGACCTTGGCGGTCGCGGTGTCGTCGCCGTTCTCCTTGACCTCGCCCAGGGTCATCTCGAACTTCAGGCCGTCGATCATCTTCTTGACGTCGGCGTCGGTCATGCCCAGCTCCTTGAGGTCACCGAGCTGGCCGCCCTTGCCCTCCATGGTGTCGATGATCTCCTGGAACTGCTCCTTGTCCTTCTGGCAAGCCATCGTCTGGAGCGTCGCGAAGTCCTTCGCGTTGATCGCGTCGATACCTGCCTGTGCCGTGTTGCGCGGGTCGCCGGGGCCACCGGTGAAGACGACGACCAGGACGATGATCAGGCCGATCACCAGGACGCCGCCCACGCCGCCGAGGATCCAGGGGAGGGGGGACTTCTTCTTCGGAGGGCCACCGAAACCCGGCTGGCCGTACGGCGAGGTCGGCGGGTACGGCGGCTGGCCGCCGAAGCCCGCCTGCTGCTGGGGGCCGCTGGGTGGGAACTGGCCGCCCGGCTGCTGGCCGAAGCCCTGCTGCGGGCCGCTCGGCGGGTACTGACCGCCGGGCTGCGGCTGGCCACCGAAGCCCGGCTGCTGCGGGTACTGGCCGCCCGGCTGCTGGCCCCAGCCGCCCTGGCCGGGCTGCTGCGGTGGGTACGTCACTGTTTCTCCCCCTCGTCGGAATTGTTCGGTCACTGGTCGAGCTGGCAGATCTTCCACTCGCCGTCTTCGACCACCAGGCTCATGGTCTGGTCGACCGGGTGGGCCTTCCCGTCGGCGGTGAAGGTGCCGGTGAGCTTCGCGGTGGCCGAGTCGCCACGCTCCGTGACCTGGCCGAGCTCGACCTTGAACTTCCACTGCTCGAGCTGGTCCAGGTCCTTGTTGAGCTTGGCCTTGTTGGACTCGCACACCAGACCGCGAACGCTCTTGAAGTCGTGCGCGTTGACCTTGGTCACGAGCTCCTGGGCGACCGGCTTGGCCTCGCCCGGTCCGCTGGCCAGCCAGAAGTACGCGCCGACACCGGCGCCGGCGAGGACGACGAGCACCCCGACCAGGCCGAGGATCAGCGGCAGCTTCGACTTCTTCTTCTGCGGTGGTTCGACGGCGGCGAAACCGTTCGGCTCCTGGAGCCAGGAACCGGGGCCGAACTCGCTGCCCCACTGCGGGGGCATGGGCGCCTGCTGCTGATCCGGCCCCTGCTGGCCCCAACTGGTGTGCTGGTTGCCGTAGAAGGCGGGCTGCTGCTGCGGGGCTTCCGAGGGTCCCGGTGGCGGGAACCCGTTGCCCGCGGGTTGCTGCTGGCCCCACCCGCCCTGTCCAGGCTGCTGCGGCGGATAGGTCATGAGCTCCTCCCCGGAGGTGTGCGTCGTGCTGCTGGCCGTCTGAGCGGCGGCAGTAAGTAGATCAGAGCGCGCGGCGTGAGATGAACGGAGTGGACTTTCGGCGCCGAATCGTCACGGCGCCGCACCGGTGCGCGGGTGACCGGAGATGCCGGTTGTTCTAAATGATGGGAGAAGTTCACGGTGTTCCGATCGGCCCCGGCGCAACGCCACCCGGTTGCCGGAGTCGTTAACCCGGATGCCGGTCGGCGGCCGCGATCCGTGCGGCGTAACGGAAATCCGGTGCTGGTCGGCGACCTCGGGTGCCGCGCGCCCCGCTGCGCAACGTATCGATCGGACCATGATCGTCAACGCACCGTGTCCGCCCCGATCGGCTCCCCACCGACCCACTGGTACCAACCTGGCGCACTCCGTGGGTATTCGCGGATTTTTGTGGCACGCTGGGCGATCCGGCGGACATTCACGACGCCGCCGTCGTCGGTGATCGCCGGTACCGTGGTGGTACGAGCACGGGAGGAGGGTGCCGACATGCAGCACGACCGTCCCGGCAGCCGGCCAGGGGAGGGCGGCGAGCAGTACAGCGGTGGCTCTGCAGAACTCCGCAGCCAGATCCGTCTCCTGGAGGACGAGGTTGCACTGCTGCGCCGCAGGCTCAACGAGTCGCCCCAACAGGTCCGATTGCTGGAAAAGCGGCTGGCCGAGGCATCCGAGAGAGTGAGTCAGCTCACCGAACGGAACGGCAAGCTCACCGAGACCCTGAAGGAAGCGCGGGGCCAGTTGATGGCGCTGCGCGAAGAAGTCGACCGACTCGCCCAACCCCCCAGCGGGTACGGGGTGTTCCTCAACTGCTTCGAGGACGGAACGGTCGACGTGTTCACGTCTGGTCGCAAGATGCGGGTGGCGGTGTCACCCAACGTCGAGACGGAGGAACTGAGACTGGGCCAGTCAGTGCGCCTCAACGAGGCACTGACCGTGGTGGAGGCTGGTGCGTTCGAGCAAACCGGTGAGGTCTGCACCTTCCGGGAGCTCCTGTCCAGCCGTGCCGGGGAGAGCCCCCGCGCGCTGGTGCTGGGTCACACCGACGAGGAACGCGTGGTGTGGGTGACCGAGCCGCTGGCGGCCTCCGGGCTCAAGGCGGGCGACTCGGTGCTGGTCGACAGCAAAGCCGGGTACGCCTACGACGTGGTGCCCAAGGCTGAGGTCGAGGACCTCGTGCTCGAGGAGGTGCCCGACGTCGGCTACCAGGACATCGGTGGCCTGTCCGGGCAGATCGAGCAGATCCGCGATGCCGTGGAACTGCCGTTCCTGCACTCCGACCTCTACATCGAGTACCAGCTCCGGCCCCCCAAGGGCGTGCTGCTCTACGGCCCGCCGGGCTGCGGCAAGACGCTGATCGCCAAGGCCGTGGCCAACTCGCTGGCCAAGCAGGTCGCCGCTGCGCGCGGGGACGACGATGGCCAGGCCAAGTCCTACTTCCTGAACATCAAGGGCCCCGAGCTGCTCAACAAGTTCGTCGGCGAGACCGAGCGGCACATCCGGCTGATCTTCCAGCGGGCGCGGGAGAAGGCCTCCGAGGGCACCCCGGTGATCGTGTTCTTCGACGAGATGGACTCGATCTTCCGGACCCGCGGCAGCGGTGTGTCCTCCGACGTGGAGACCACGATCGTCCCGCAGCTGCTCAGCGAGATCGACGGTGTCGAGGGCTTGGAGAACGTCATCGTCATCGGCGCCTCCAACCGCGAGGACATGATCGACCCGGCGATCCTGCGGCCGGGCCGGTTGGACGTGAAGATCAAGATCGAGCGTCCGGACGCCGAGTCCGCGAGGGACATCTTCTCCAAGTACCTGACCGGGCAACTGCCGATCCACGAGGAAGACCTCAAGGAGTTCGGCGGGGACAAGTCGGCGTGCGTGGAGGCGATGATCCAGACCACGGTCGAGCGGATGTACGCCGAAACTGACGAGAACCGGTTCCTGGAGGTCACCTACGCTAACGGGGACAAGGAGGTCCTGTACTTCAAGGACTTCAACTCGGGCGCGATGATCCAGAACATCGTGGACCGGGCGAAGAAGGCGGCGATCAAGTCCGTGCTGGAGACCAAGCAGCCGGGCCTGCGGGTGCAGCACCTGCAGGACGCCATCATCGACGAGTTCGCCGAGAACGAGGACCTGCCCAACACCACCAACCCGGACGACTGGGCCCGCATCTCCGGCAAGAAGGGCGAGCGGATCGTCTACATCCGCACCCTGGTCAGCGGGAAGAACCAGGAATCCGGCAGGGCGATTGACACGGCAACCAACACAGGTCAGTACCTGTAAGTGCCGGACTCGGGGTCGCCATCCTTCGGGTGGCGGCCCCGAGCTGTGCCGGGCGTCGGGAGCGGTTACGTTTCCAGGCATGATCCCCGCGCAGACACCGGTGGAGCGCCTCGGACTCGGACTGGCCGCGCTCGGGCGCCCCGCCTACATCAACGTCGGCCGTTCCGACGTGCTGCCTCAGCAGCGCACCGCGCAGGCGATGCGGGAACGCACCCGCGGGGTGCTCGACGCCGCTTACGCCAACGGCATCCGGTGGGTGGACACCGCGCGTTCCTACGGCAGCGCTGAGCAGTTCCTCGCCGAGTGGTTGCGCGAACGGGGTCACGGCGACGTGGCGGTGTCCAGCAAGTGGGGATACGCCTACGTCGCGCAGTGGCGGATCGAGACCGAGGTGCACGAGGTCAAGGAGCACTCGCTGGAGCGCCTGCGCACGCAGTGGGCGGAGACCCGCACCCTGCTGGGCGACCGGATCGACCTCTACCAGGTGCATTCGCTGACCGCGAACAGTCCGCTGTTCGACGACCTGGCGCTGCAGCACGAACTCGCCCGCATCCGCGACTCCGGCGTGCACCTGGGCTTTTCCACCAGCGGCGCGGCGCAGGCCGTGACCATCGAGCGCGCCTGGGAGATCGAGGTGGGCGGGCGGCAGCTGTTCTCGGCCGTGCAGTCCACCTGGAACTCGATGGAGCCCTCCGCCGGGCGGGCGCTGGCCGAAGTGCACACCGGCGGTTGGCGGGTGCTGGTCAAGGAAACCCTGGCCAACGGCCGTCTCGCGGTCGATCCGCCCCGTGAACTGGCCGAAGTCGCCGACCGCCACGGGGTGTCGTCGGATGCGGTGGCCATCGCGCACGTCCTGCGCCAGCCGTGGGCGGACGTGGTGCTGCTCGGCCCGGCCAGCGTCGAACAGCTGGAGACGAATCTGGCGGCCTGCCGCGTGGAACTCACCGACCGCGACACCCACGCCCTGGAAACCCTCGTCCGAGACGCAGCGACCTACTGGGGTGAAAGGGCCGAACTGCCCTGGCGCTGAGCCGTCCCGGGCAGGAGTTCTGCAGTTTCAATTGAAACTGTGAAACCCCGTGGGTGGTGATCACAGTTTCAATTGAAACTGTGGTTCAACTGGCTGGGGGAGTGGCCGGGGCTCGACTGGCCGGGGTTTGCTCGGTGTGGTGGGAGTTCACGGACGGGCGAGCCACTCGAGGGTGAACTGGCGGCCGTCGGGGACGAACGGGAACTGGTCGTCGTTCAGGCGTTCGCGGAGTTCTGCGACGGGCATCCACCAGCCGTCGGCTACTTCTTCTGGTTGATGGACTACCGGGCCGTCCCAGCGGACTTCGTAGACGAAAGCGTGGTAGCGCACCGAGCCCTGCTCGAAGGTGGAGCGGAACAGGAATTGCACCGGTGCACCGCGAACGCCCAGCTCCTCGGCCAGTTCTCGCTCCGCAGCGGTGTCCGGGTCCTCGCCGGCTGCGATGACGCCACCTGCGGTGCAGTCGTGCAGTCCAGGAAAGACGTCCTTGGTGTCGGTGCGGCGGTGGACGTAGATGTTCTCGCCGTCGGGGGAGAGCACGAACACTGCCGATGTGGCGTGCCAGAGCCCTTCCGCGCGCATCCGCTGCCGGGTCGCGCTGCCCACGACACGCCCGGCCGCGTCGTACACGGCTACCTGTTCCTCGCCAGCTTTCATGCCCCGATCGTCGCAGCTGCCCGGCGCAGCACATCCGACACACCGGTGGTGTCGGCGATTCCCACGATTCGACATCCTGTGGCGTGCAGCACTCCGCACGGTCGGTGATACCCCGTACGCTGCGAGGTATGCGGCGGATCATGGGAACCGAGGTGGAGTACGGCATTGTCGTGCCGGGCGATTCCAGCGCCAACCCGGTGCTGACCTCCACGCACATCGTGCTCGCCTACGCGGCGGCGGCCGACATCCCGCGGGCCAGGCGCGCGCGCTGGGACTACGAGGTCGAATCGCCACTTCGCGACGCCCGCGGCTTCGACCTGAGCGCGGCGGCGCAGCAGCCCAACGGTTCGGACGGCGACGACCTCGGGGCGGCCAACGTCATCCTCACCAACGGTGCGCGGCTCTACGTCGACCACGCGCACCCGGAGTACTCCGCGCCGGAGGTGACCAACCCGCGCGACGCGGTCATCTGGGACAAGGCCGGTGAGCGGGTCATGGAGGAGGCGGCCATCCGGGCGGCCAGCGTGCCCGGCACCGCGCCCATCCAGCTCTACAAGAACAACGTCGACGGCAAGGGCGCCAGCTACGGCACCCACGAGAACTACCTGATGTCGCGCGCCACCCCGTTCACCGCGGTGATCGGCGGTCTGACGCCGTTCTTCGCGTCCCGCCAGGTGATCTGCGGATCGGGTCGCGTCGGTGTCGGGCAAGCGGGGGAGAAGGCCGGGTTCCAGCTCTCCCAGCGCTCGGACTACATCGAGGTCGAGGTCGGCCTGGAGACCACCCTCAAGCGCGGCATCATCAACACCCGCGACGAACCGCACGCAGACGCCGACAAGTACCGGCGCCTGCACGTCATCATCGGTGACGCCAACCTCGCGGAGACCTCCACCTACCTCAAGCTCGGCACCGCGGCGCTGGTGCTGGACATGATCGAGAACGGTCTGCGCTTCGACGACCTGAAGCTGGCCGACCCGGTGCATGCCGTGCACCTGATCAGCCACGACCCGACGCTGAAGCAGACCGTGGAGCTCGCCGACGGCCGCCGGTTCACCGGATTGGACCTGCAGCGCGCCTACCACGAGCGCGCCGCGCGCTTCCTCGACGAGCACGACGGCGAGCGCGCCGCGCGCGACGTGCTGGCCACCTGGGGCGAGGTGCTGGACATGCTCAGCACCGACCCGATGAGCTGCTCGGACCGGCTGGACTGGCCCGCCAAGCTGCGGTTGATGGAGAGCTACCGCAACCGCGACAACCTGGGCTGGGCCTCGCCGCGGCTGCACATGATCGACCTGCAGTACTCCGACGTGCGCCTGGACAAGGGCCTCTACAACCGGCTGGTCGCGCGCGGCTCGATGAAGCGCCTGGTCAGCGAGGACGAGGTCCGCGACGCGGTGACCACGCCGCCGGAGGACACCCGCGCCTACTTCCGCGGCCGCTGCCTGGAGCGCTACCCGGCGGAGGTGGCCGCGGCGTCCTGGGACTCGGTCATCTTCGACCTCGGCCGGGAATCGCTCGTGCGCATCCCGACGTTGGAACCGCTGCGCGGCACCAAGGCCCACGTCGGCGCCCTGCTGGAGGCCGCTGCGAGCGCCGAGGAACTGGTCGACTCGCTGACCAGGGGCTGACCGGACCGCCTGACGACCACGTTACGTGCACGTCAGGCGGGGGCGAAGATCGCAAAGACCCCCGGCTGGCTGTGGGCCAACGGGTGTTCGGATGGGTAGTGTTCACAGCAGGACGTCCCCACTGCGGGGGAGGTCCGAGAGGTCGACCACCGGGAGGGCAGATGTCCCAGGAAAAGGTTCAGCGGCACGGCGGCGGCGAAGGCGACGAAGAGCAGGGTCCGGAGGCCGCCGGCCAGGAACGCCGCGAAAAGCTCGGCGAGGACGTGGACGCCATCCTGGATGAGATCGACGACGTCCTGGAGGAGAACGCCGAGGACTTCGTCCGCGCTTACGTCCAGAAGGGCGGGCAGTAGCCGGACTCGGCTCCGGGTCGCCCCGCGCGGCCCGGCGCTGTCCGCTGCGCGCCGGATCTTGACTAGAGTGCGTACCAGTCGCAGGCCCTTCGATCGGGAGACGATGTCGCTGATGGAATCGAGCTCGACCCAGTTTCCGGGTCAGGCATTGCCCGCCGCCTACCTCACCCCGGGGTCGTCGTCGTTCACCGACTTTCTCCGGACGACCACGCCCGAACTGCTGCCCGGCGGTCGGAAGCTGGCCGAGGGCGTGGTGGAAGCCCCGCACGGCACCACGATCGTCGCGGTGACCTTCCGCGGTGGCGTGCTGCTGGCCGGTGACCGCCGCGCCACCATGGGCAACCTGATCGCCCAGCGGGACATGGAGAAGCTGTTCGTCACCGACGCGTACTCGGCGGTCGGCATCGCCGGTACCGCGGGTGTGGCGCAGGAGCTCGTCAAGCTGTACGCGGTCGAGCTGGAGCACTACGAGAAGCTCGAAGGCATTTCGCTTTCCTTGGACGGCAAGGCGAACCGGCTGGCCAACATGCTGCGCGGCAACCTCCAGGCCGCCATGCAGGGGCTCGCGGTGGTGCCGCTGTTCGCCGGTTACGACACCGAAGCCGAGGACCCGGACCGCGCCGGGCGGATCGTGTCCTACGACGTGGTCGGCGGTCGCTACGACGAGGCAGCCGGTTTCCACGCGGTCGGTTCGGGTTCGCTGTTCGCGAAGTCCGCGCTGAAGAAGCGCTTCGACCCGGACGCCGACCAGGACACCGCAGTGCGCACCGCGGTCGAAGCGCTCTACGACGCCGCCGACGACGACTCGGCCACCGGTGGCCCGGACCTGTCGCGGCGCATCTTCCCGTCGGTCATCACCATCACCGCCGCCGACGGTGCCGTTCGGCTGTCGGAGGAGCAGACCTCCGCGGTCGCCACCGAGGTCGTCAACGGCCGGTTGGAGAACCCCGGCGGCTGAGCCCGCCCCGATCCGACTCGCGAGCAGATTCGAACCAGGAGTGCACAGCCGTGACGATGCCGTTCTACACCTCCCCTGAGCAGTTGATGCGGGAGCGTTCCGAACTGGCCCGCAAGGGCATCGCTCGGGGGCGCAGCGTGGTGGTGCTCAAGTACGCCGGTGGCGTGCTGTTCGTCGCCGAGAACCCGTCTCCGACGTTGCACAAGGTCGCCGAGATCTACGACCGCATCGGATTCGCGGCCGTGGGCCGCTACAGCGAGTTCGAGGCGCTGCGGGTGGCGGGGGTGCGCATCGCTGATGTGCGCGGGTACTCCTACGACCGCCGCGACGTCACCGGTCGTTCGTTGGCCAACACCTACGCCCAGCACCTGGGTGCCATCTTCACCGAGCAGATCAAGCCGTTCGAGGTGGAGATCTGCGTGGCGGAGGTCGGTTTCACCGCTGAAACCGACCAGTTGTACCGGTTGACCTACGACGGGTCCATCGTGGACGAACCGCAGTACGTGGTGATGGGCGGTCAGGCCGACGCGATCACCAGCGCGCTCAAGGACTCCTTCAGCGACGGGCTGGAACTGGCCGACGCGGCGAAGGTGGCGATCGAGGCGCTGTCCTCCGGTGGCGACAGCAGCCGGGAACTGGGCGTCGGCCAGCTGGAGGTCGCGGTCCTCGACCGCGCCCGCCCGAACCGGACCTTCCGCCGCATCAAGGGCGCCGCGTTGCAGTCGTTGCTCCCGGAGCAGGAGTCGACTTCGGACGAGTCGGAGGACTCCGATACCGAGGACGGCGAGTCCTCCGGAAAGTAGGGACCTTCGGCGGTTTCGCGCGAAACCGCCGTTCCTGTAGAGCTCCACGAGTGCGGGGTACCGATTGCCGGTGCCCCGCACTCGTGCATCTCGCGCAGGTTTCCCCGAACGGCTGCCCGCCAAGCGTTGTTCGGTCGCAACTTCCCCAGAAGTCACAACATGCTGTGGTCGTCGGAGAGTTCTGGTCCCTCCGGTGCCACGGTCCCTGCGCGCCGTGTGCGCTGCTCAGCGGTCCGGCCGGAACTGTCGATGACGCGGTGCAACCGTTTTCGCGACCAAAACACGTCACCGGTGCCCGAACGGCGGACCGCCGCGAAGCCGTGTTTGCGCCTAGTGTGGAGTCATGCAGCGGCGGATCTTCGGCATCGAAACCGAGTTCGGGGTCACCTGCACCTTCCACGGGCAGCGTCGACTGTCCCCGGACGAGGTGGCCAGATACCTGTTCCGACGGGTCGTGTCGTGGGGGCGGTCGTCCAACGTCTTCCTCCGCAACGGGGCCAGGCTCTACCTGGACGTGGGCTCCCACCCGGAGTACGCCACGGCCGAATGCGACGACCTCGTCCAGCTCGTCACGCACGACAAGGCGGGCGAGCGGATCCTGGAGGACCTGCTCATCGACGCCGAGCGGCGGCTGGCCGACGAGGGCATCGGTGGCGACATCTTCCTGTTCAAGAACAACACCGACTCGGCGGGCAACTCCTACGGCTGCCACGAGAACTACCTGGTCGGCCGTTCCGGGGAGTTCTCCCGGATCGCCGACGTGCTGCTGCCGTTCCTGGTGACCCGCCAGCTCATCTGCGGTGCGGGCAAGGTGCTGCAGACCCCGCGCGGCGCGGTGTACTGCCTGTCGCAGCGCGCCGAGCACATTTGGGAGGGCGTCTCCAGCGCGACGACCCGCTCGCGGCCGATCATCAACACCCGCGACGAGCCGCACGCCGACGCCGAGCGCTACCGCCGGCTGCACGTCATCGTCGGCGACTCCAACATGTCCGAGGTGACCACGCTGCTCAAGGTCGGTGCCGCGAACCTGGTGCTGGAGATGATCGAGCAGGGCGTGCAGTTCCGGGACTTCAGCCTGGACAACCCGATCCGCGCGATCCGCGAGATCAGCCACGACCTGACCGGGCGGCGCACGGTCCGGTTGGCCGGCGGCCGGGAGGCCTCCGCGCTGGACATCCAGCGGGAGTACTACGGCCGAGCGGTCGACCACGTGGCGCGGCGCGGTTCGGACCCGATGACCGAGCGGATCCTGGAACTGTGGGGCCGGGCGCTGGAAGCCATCGAGAAGCAGGACTTCTCGCTGATCGACCGGGAGATCGACTGGGCGATCAAGCACCGGCTGCTGGAGCGCTACCGCGGCAAGCACGGCCTGGAGCTGTCCAGTCCGCGGATCGCCCAGCTGGACCTGGCCTACCACGACATCCGCCGCGGGCGCGGGCTGTTCGACATGCTGCAGCGCAAAGATCTGGTGGACCGGGCCACCGAGGACGGCGAGATCGAAGCGGCCAAGGACACCCCGCCGCAGAGCACCCGGGCGAAGCTGCGCGGTGACTTCATCGCTGCTGCGCAGGCCGCAGGCCGAGACTTCACGGTCGACTGGGTGCACCTCAAGCTCAACGACCAAGCCCAGCGCACGGTCCTGTGCAAAGACCCGTTCCGCGCAGTGGACGACCGCGTGGAACGCCTCATCAACTCCTTGTGACCCGCCTGTTCTGAGTGACGGGCACCTCCGACTCGCTTGGAGGTGCCCTTCGCCGTGAGGATCAGCGTTCTTGGCCGGTGGGGCGGATGATCAGCTCGTTCACGTCGACCGTGGGGGGTTGCTGGAGGGCGTAGAGGGCTGCGTTGGCGATGTCTTCGGCGCGCAGTTTGGGGACGTTCGGGGTGCCCGCGGTCATTTCGGTTTCGACCATGCCCGGTTGGATGAGGGTGACGCGGACTCCGGTGCCCACGCACTCCGCGCGGATGTTCTGGGCCATGCCGGTGACCGCCCACTTCGTTGCGGAGTAGAGGTCTCCGGGGCGGAGGTTGCGGCCCGCGTTGGAGCCGGTCATGAGCAAGTGGCCCTTGGCGCGGGTGAGCGCTGGTAGGGCGGCGCGGGCGGTGATGGCGGCGCCGTAGACGTTGGTCAGGACCATGTCGCGCCACTGCTCGGGGTCGGCGCCGTCGTTGCCCAGGAACGAGGTCTGCAGGCTGACGCCGGCGTTGGCGAAGACCGCGTCGAGGCGGCCGAAGTGGTCTTCGGCGCGCTGGACGGCCTCGGTGAGGTTCGCGTAGTCGGTGACGTCGCAGGGGAGGGCCAGCGCGGTGTCCGCGCCCAGCTCGTCGACCAGCGCGGACAGTGCATCGGTGGAGCGGGCGGTCAGGACGAGGCGGAATCCGGCTTCAGCGGCGGCTCGCGCGGTCGCGGCACCGATGCCCCGCGATGCCCCGGTGATCATCAAGACGCGATCGGTCATGTTCCCAGGGTAGGCGGGCGATGATCATCGCAAACCTTTTTCACGTTCCCTGCGGCTTCAGCGTCGATCGAAATTGGCGCCCCATCCGGCACATCTGCCCCGCGAGTGATCTGGCGCACCGACCCAAACACATGATCGAATACTGGCGGGATAGAGTTTTCCGGTGGCCACTGTGCGTGCTGAACGCTTGGTGAACCTGGTGCTGTGTCTGCTCTCGACGCGCCAGTACCTCACCGCGGAGCGGATCCGGGCGATCGTGCCGGGCTATGCCGGCGCGCCCACTGACGAGGCCTTCTTCCGCACCTTCGAGCGGGACAAGGCGGAACTGAGGGATCTGGGCATCCCGCTGGAGACCGGTCGCAACTCGGCCTTCGACGCCACTGACGGTTACCGCATCGCGCGTCGCGACTACGAGCTCGGCGACATCGAACTCGAACCCGACGAGGCCGCTGCCGTGGCGCTGGCGGTCCGGCTGTGGGACGCCCCGGAGCTCACCGCGGCTGCCCGCGGCGCGTTGCTGAAGCTGCGCGCGGCCGGGGTGGACGTCGACGAACACGTCTCGGCCGCGGTCGAGCCAAAGGTGCGCACGACCGAGCCGGCGTTCGCGCCGCTGCTGGCGGCGGTGGAGAGCGGCCGGGTCGTGGAGTTCGACTACCGGCGTCCGAGCAGTCCCGACGTGCACCGGAGGACCATCGAGCCGTGGGGCGTGGTGTCCTGGCGCGGTCGGTGGTACGTCGTCGGGCACGACCGCGACCGGCAGGCGCCGCGGTGCTTCCGATTGTCCCGAATCCAGGGCAAGGCCAAGGCCGTTGGTCGGGCCGGGCAGGTCCAGCGCCCACCGGACCTCGACCTGCTGCGCTTCGTCGCCGGCGAGCAGCGCGAAGCGCCGCCCACCACGCTGGCCCGCGTGTGGGTCGCGGACGGGCGCGCGCAGGGTGCTCGGCGCCGGGCGAAGGTCGTCGACCGCATGGAGCTCGACGGCGACTGGGGCGACGTGCTCGAGCTCGACCTGCACTATCCGGAGTCGGCGGCTGGCTGGCTCGCCGGGTACGGGGCGGACGTGGTGGTGCTGGAGCCGGACACGTTGCGCAAGACGATCCACGAGATCCACTTGGACGTGGTGGACCAGGGCAAGGCGGGGGAGCAGTCGTGACCAGTGCGACCGAACGCCTGCCGCGCCTGCTGGCGCTGGTGCCCTACCTGCTGAGCCGGCCGGGCATCCCGATCGCCGACGCCGCGGCCGATTTCGGCGTCACCCAGCAGCAGCTGCGCAAGGACCTGGAGCTGCTGTGGATGTGCGGGCTGCCGGGTTACGGACCTGGTGACCTGATCGACCTGTCCTTCGAGAGCGACTCGATCACCGTCACCTACGACGCGGGCATGCGGCGGCCGCTGCGGCTGACCGCGTCCGAAGCCACCGCGCTGCTGGTGGCGCTGCGGGCGCTCGCCGAGACGCCGGGGATCACCGACACCGACGCGGTCCAGCGGACCCTGGCGAAGGTGGAGAACGCGGTCGGGCAGGCCCGCCCATCTGGCGTCGTCGTCGGTTTGGAAGGCCGCGAGGGCGCGGTCCGGCGGGGCGTGCGCGGTGCGGTGCAGGACGCGACGACGCGGCGCCGAGCGCTGCGGATCCGCTACTACACGGCCTCCCGCGACGAGATCAGCGAGCGGACCGTGGACCCGATGCGGCTGCTGCTCATCGACGGGCGCAGCTACCTGGAGGCCTGGTGCCGCAGCGCGCTGGGCGTGCGGATGTTCCGGCTGGACCGGATCGACGAGGTCGAGGTGCTCGACGAACCGGCGCAGCCGCCCTCGGAGGCCGAGCCCACCGACGTCTCCGCCGGGCTGTTCCGGCCTGCCCCCGACCAGTCGGTGGCGGAGCTGGAGCTGGAGCCCGACGCGCGCTGGGTCGCCGAGTACTACCAGGTGGACGAGCTCGTCGAACTGCCGCACGGGCGGGCGCGGGTGCGGATGCGCTACTCCGACCGCAGTTGGATGAGCCGGTTGCTGCTCGGGCTGGGCGGTCAGGTGCGGGTGCTCAGCCCTGACGATCTCGCCTGTGACGTGCGTCAACGTGCGGAAGACGCGTTGGCACGGGCACGTCACCTCCCGTCCACCTGAGCCCGATACGGTGACCGGGTGCCGTACGTGTGGAGTTTTGTGCTGCTGGGGGCAGGTCTGATCCTGCTCGTGGTGCTGCTGGTCCGGGCGCTCCGGGAAGTGAACCGGTTCAAGTCCGTGCAGCGGCAGGTCGCTCACGACCTCGCGGACCGCAGCGGCCTGGTGAAGGCACGCGTCGCCGGACTCAAGGTGGCGTTCGCCGAACGTCGCCGGAGCTGACCTCAACGGCCCTATTCGTCCTGCCCTGCCGCGCGTACGATTCGCCCAGCAGGGACATCAAGAAAGGTTGTGTTCGGATGGGTTTGCCAGGTGGCTGGGAGCTGATCCTCATCGTCTTGGTCGTGGTGCTGCTCTTCGGCGCGACCAAGCTCCCGCAGATGGCCCGCTCGCTCGGCCAGTCCGCGCGTGTTTTCAAGGCGGAGGCCCGCGGCATGAAGGCCGACGAGGAGGCCGCGAAGAAGTCCGAAGAGGACAAGGCCAAGCCGGAGCTGACCTCCGGTGAATCCAGCACGCCCCCGGTTGCGTCGCCGTCCCCGGCCGACGAGAAGCAGCGCAACGACAAGAACTGACTGAGGACGGAAACACACGGTGGGTAGTCCACTGCGTCGCATGAACCCGTTCCGCAAGGGGCGCCGTCGGTGGGGCCGCAGGCACAACCCGGACGGCACCATGACGCTCGTCGATCACCTCTACGAGCTGCGGTACCGGTTGGGCGTTGCCATCGCGGCGGTGGTCGTCGGCGCGATCTTCGGGATCTGGTGGTTCTCCAACTCGGCCTTCGGGTTGCCCACGCTCAGCGATTTCCTGCTGGAGCCGTACTGCCAGCTCCCCGTGACTCAGCGGCTGAGCCCGAACGGGACGTGCCAGCTGCTGCAGACCGAGCCGTTCGAGATCTTCATGCTGACCCTGAAGGTCGGCATCGCGGTCGGTGCGGTGCTGTTCAGCCCGGTGTGGCTGTACCAGCTGTGGGCGTTCATCACGCCCGGTCTGTACGCCAAGGAGCGCAAGTTCGCCCGGCTGTTCGTCGGCTGCGCGACGGTGCTGTTCGTCGCCGGTGCGGTGCTGGCGTACTACATCCTCCCGGTGGCGCTGTCGTTCATGTCCGGCTTCGGCGGGGACGCGTTCTTCACCGCGCTCAGCGGCGGCAAGTACATCAGCTTCATGCTGATCCTGCTGGTGATCTTCGGCGTCAGCTTCGAGCTGCCGCTGGTGATGGTGATGCTCAACCTCGCCGGGATCGTCAGCTACGAGAAGCTCAAGAGCTGGTGGCGGGGCATCGTGTTCGCGCTGTTCGTGTTCGCCGCGATCGCGACGCCGGGCCAGGACCCGTTCTCGATGCTCGCGCTGTCCGCGGCGCTGTGCGTGCTGTTCGGCCTCGCGATGGTGATCTGCCGGGCCAACGACAAGCGCAAGGCCAAGAAGCTCGCGGCCCAGGGCTTGACCGAGGCCGGGCTGGACGAGGCGTCCCAGATCGACTTCCGAGCCTCGGACCTGGACGTGCAGCCGTCGCAGGCGCCGAAGCACACTGACGACGTCACCTGACGTTTGCCATGCCGTGAGCGGCGATGGTCGTAAGGGCGACCATCGCCGCTCACGTCTTTTTTGCCCAGTCACTGGCCAAGGCGGGGTCGGGTGGGTGAGGATCTTGCCTCGTGCGCTGTGTGCTGTTGATCAATCCTGCGGCCGGTGGTCGGCTCTCCGCGTCGGTCGTCGGCGAAATCGTCGGTCATCTCCGCGCTGTGTGCGATGTCCGGACGGTGATCGCCACCGACGCGGGTGGTGCCGCTGACGCGGCCAAGCGTGCGGTGGCCGATGGTGCCGACGTGCTCGCGGTGGTCGGTGGTGACGGCATCGCGCACTTGGCGGTGCAGGCGTGCGCCGAGTCCGACACCGCGCTCGCCCTGATCCCGGCCGGCACGGGCAACGACCTGGCGCGCGGGCTGGAGGTTCCGCTCGATCCCGTCGCCGCCGCCAGGTCCGTCGCGCGGGCGCTGAAGGCGGGCGAGAAGCGGAGCATCGACCTCGGCAAGATTGCGGGCGCGGGCTGGTTCGCGACCGTGCTGTGCGCGGGCTTCGACTCGCGCGTCAACGCGCGGGCCAACCGGATGCGCTGGCCGCGCGGACAGCGCCGCTACGACCTGGCGGTGGTGCGGGAGCTGATCGGGCTGCACGCGATGCCGCTGCGGGTGGAGACCGAGTCCGGTGTCACCGAGCTGGACGCGACGCTGGTCGCAGTGGGCAACACCGCCTGCTACGGCGGCGGCATCCCGGTCTGCCCGGACGCCGATTCGACCGACGGCCTGCTCGACGTGACCCTGGTCGGCGAGGTGTCCCGCCGCGACTTCGTGGGGATCCTGCCGAGCCTGCGCACCGGGCGGCACGTGGACCACCCAGCGGTCACCACGCTGCGTGCCCGCCGGATCCGGCTCAGCGGTGAGAACGGCTGGCTGGCCTACGCCGACGGCGAACCCCAAGCCCGCCTGCCGTTGACCATCCGCTCAGTACCCGGGGCGCTGAAGGTCGTGGGTTAGTCCTGGTCTGGCAGGCCGTGGACCTGGTGGACCGGCAGCTCGACCGCGTCTTCGCGGAGCGCTGACCGCGCCGGGAAGCCCGATGTGACGAGGTGCGCACCGGGTGTGCGGGCTCGGTCGAGACGGTGGTCGGTGGGATGTGAAAACCTTGGGTCGTGGCCGTAAGCCGTTCCAACCCAACCGAGCTGTCCCCGGCCGAGGCGTTCGCCAGGTCTTCTCACCGGGGCGTGCACCCGAAGTTGACCGACTTCGCCGGGCAGCAGTCCTTCGAGCTCGATCCCTTCCAGCGCACCGCGTGCCAGGCGTTGGAGGCCGGCCGCGGCGTGCTGGTGTGCGCGCCGACCGGGGCGGGCAAGACCATCGTCGGCGAGTTCGCCGTGCACCTGGCGTTGCAGGAGGGGCGCAAGTGCTTCTACACCACGCCGATCAAGGCGCTGTCCAACCAGAAGTACGCCGACCTGTGCGAGGTGCACGGTAGCGACGCGGTCGGGTTGCTGACCGGCGACACCTCGATCAACGGCGACGCCCAGGTGGTCGTGATGACCACCGAGGTGCTGCGCAACATGCTCTACGCGGGTTCCAGCAGCCTGGAGCAGCTGGGCTACGTGGTGATGGACGAGGTGCATTACCTCGCCGACCGGTTCCGCGGCGCGGTGTGGGAGGAAGTGATCCTGCACCTGCCGGACCACGTGCAGGTGGCGAGCCTGTCGGCGACTGTGAGCAACGCCGAGGAGTTCGGCGAGTGGCTGCAGGAGGTGCGCGGCGACACCACCATCGTGGTCGACGAGCACCGGCCGGTGCCGCTGTGGCAGCACATGCTGGTCGGGCCGCGGATGTTCGACCTGTTCGGCGGGGAGACCGCCGACCGCGAGCTGCAGATAAACCCGAACCTGCTGCGCCACACCCAGCAGCTGGCCCGCGTGCACCTGCCCTACGGCGGTCGCCGCAGCGGCCCCAACAACGGCAAGCGCAAGGGCCCGCGCCCGCCCCGGTTCTTCCCGCCGTCGCGGGTGGAGGTGCTGACCGGGCTGGACGCCGCCGGGCTGCTGCCGGCGATCGTGTTCATCTTCAGCCGCAACGGCTGCGACCAGGCCGTTTCCCAGTGCGTTCGTGCCGGGCTGCGGTTGACCAGCGACGCCGAGGTCAACGAGATCCGCGAGGTGATCGACCAGCACACCGCGAACCTGCCGGAGAGCGACCTGGCGGTCCTGGGCTTCTGGGAGTGGCGGGAGGCGCTGGAGCGCGGGCTCGCGGCGCACCACGCCGGCCTGCTCCCGGCGTTCAAGGAGACCGTCGAGGAGCTGTTCGTGCGCGGCCTGGTCAAGGCCGTGTTCGCCACCGAGACGCTGGCGCTGGGCATCAACATGCCCGCCCGCACGGTGGTGCTCGAGCGGCTGGTGAAGTTCAACGGCGAGTCGCACGTGGACCTCAGCCCCGGCGAGTACACGCAGCTCACCGGCCGGGCGGGGCGGCGCGGCATCGACATCGAGGGCCACGCGGTGGTCGTCTGGCAGCCCGGGGTCGACCCCAAGCAGGTCGCCGGTCTGGCCTCCACCCGCACCTACCCGCTGCGCTCCTCGTTCCGGCCCGGCTACAACATGGCCGTCAACCTGGTGCAGCGCGTCGGGCAGGACGCGGCGCGGGACCTGCTGGAGCAGTCCTTCGCGCAGTTCCAGGCCGACCGGTCGGTGGTGGGGCTGTCGCGGCGGGTGGAGCGCAACAACGAGGCGCTGGCCGGCTATTCCGAGTCGATGCACTGCCACCTCGGCGACTTCGACGAGTACTTCCAGCTGCGCCGCCAGATCTCGGAGCGGGAGAAGCACCTGGCCCGGCAGAACCGGCAGTCGCGGCGCGCGGAGGCGGCCAAGTCGCTGGAGAAGCTGCGCAAGGGCGATGTGATCGCGATTCCGGCCGGTCGCCGGGAGGGGCTGGCGGTGGTCATCGATCCGGGCCTGGAGCCGATGGGCGAGCCGCGACCGCTGGTGGTCACCGAGGACCGCTGGTCGGGGCGGTTGTCGGTCGCCGACTTCACCTCGCCGGTGGAGCCGCTGGGCAAGCTCAAGCTGCCCAAGCACGTCGACACCCGGTCCCCGAAGTCCCGCCGCGACCTGGCCTCGACGCTGCGTAACACGGGGCTGTCGCCCTCCGGCGGTCGCGGCAGGCGGCGTTCGGACGCCACCGACGATGCGGAGCTGGCGACGCTGCGGCGCGCGATGAAGGCGCACCCCTGCCACGGCTGCGACGAGCGGGAGAGCCACGCGCGCTGGGCGGAGCGCTACGAGCGGCTGCGCGGGGAGAACGAGAACCTGCGCCGCAAGGTCTCCGCGACCACGCACTCGCTGGCCCGCGCCTTCGACCGGATCGTCGCGCTGCTGACCGAACGCGACTACCTGCCCGCGGAGGCGGGGGAGGACAGCCAGGTCACCCAGCACGGGCGGCGGTTGTCCCGGCTCTACAGCGAGTCCGACCTGCTGGCCGCGGAGTGCTTGCGGGTCGGCACCTGGCGCGGGCTCGGCCCGGCCGAGCTGGCCGCGGTGGTGTCGTCGCTGGTGTACGAGTCGCGGCGCGAGGGGCTCACCCCGCAGGTGCCGCACGGGTCGGTCACTGACGCACTGGAGGCCACCTGGCAGCTGTGGGCGGAGCTGGAGGACGACGAGCGGCGGCACAAGCTCAACCGCACGCGCGAGCCGGACGCGGGCTTCGCCTGGCCGGTGTTCCGCTGGGCGCGCGGTGAATCGCTGGAGAAGGTGCTCACGGCGGCCGAGTCCAGCGGGCACGAGCTGTCGGCGGGCGACTTCGTGCGGTGGTGCCGCCAGGTCATCGACCTGCTGGACCAGATCCGCGAGGTGGTCGGGGTGTCCGAGCCGGTGGGCGCGGCCGCGGCGAAGGCGGTCAGCGCGATCCGCCGGGGCGTGGTCGCGGCCGGCGCGGTCTGATCGATCCCGTTGGCCCTGCCCGGCCGATTCGGGCGGTCGGGTGGTTGTGGTTGGATTTCCTCGCGACGGCGTGATCGTCGCGAGGAACTTCGTCCGGAGGTGCAGATGTCGTCCCCCTACGGCCCGCCAGGGGGCTACCCCCACTGGGGTCAGCAGCCCCCGAACACCGGGATGCCGCAGGGTGGGGCGGGCTACCCGCAGCCGGGCTTCGCCCCGCAGCCTCCGGCGCCGCAGCAGCCTCCGCCGCCGCAGTACGGCTACGGGCAGCAGTTCCCGCCGCCGTACCAGCAACCAGGTCAGTTCCCGCAGGGTCAGTTCCCGCAGCAGGGTGGTTTCGGCGCTCCGCCGCAGCGCAAGAAGCGCTCCGCGCTGCCGTGGGTGCTCGGCGGCTCAGGGCTGCTCGTGGTCGTCGTGGTGCTGGTGCTGGGCTTCGTCGCGCCGGGTTGGTTCGTGCGGTCGGTGTTCGACGCTTCGAGCGTCGAGAAGGGTGTCGAGCAGACGCTGAAGAGCTCCTACGGGCTGCCCGGGGTCGGTTCGGTGTCCTGCCCGGGCGGGCAGGTGGTGAAGGCGGGCAACCGGTTCGACTGCCAGGTGCAGATCGACTCGGAGCCGAAGACGGTCACCATCACCGTCAAGACCGACAAGGGCGTTTACGAGGTCGGCCACCCGAAGTGAAAAATCGGTCGCCCCGGAAGCGGGTGATCGCCGACAATCGCGGTGTGATCGAAGTACGCGCACTCGCGGAGTCGGAATTCCGGGCGGCCCAAGACCTGTTCCGGCGGGCGTTGCTGCACCGACCGGTGAAGGACGAGGACTGGCCGCGCGCCCGAGACCGCTACGAGCTCGGACGGGTTCACGGGGCGTTCGACGGCGGCGAGCTAGTCGGCACGGCGATGGCCACGACCAACGAGCTCGCGGTGCCCGGCGGACGGGTGCCGGCGGGCGCGGTGACCGGAGTCGGTGTGCGCGCGGACCGGACCCGGCGCGGCGTGTTGCGCGGACTGATGCGGGCCCAGCTGGAGGACGTGCGCCAGCGCGGTGAGCCGGTGGCGATGCTGCACGCCTCGGAGGCCACGATCTACGAGCGGTTCGGCTACGGCGTGGCGAGTCGGCACCTGAAGGTGGAACTCGAGCGCGCGCGGGTCGTGTTCCGCGATGACGCGCCGCAGGGCGGCGAGGTGCGGATCCTGGACTGGGAGGCGGCCGAACCGCTGCTGCCGGAGATCTACCAGCGGTGCGGGATCGACCGGCCGGGGCAGATCGGTCGGGACAAGGCGTGGTGGTCGGGTATTCGGCAGTACCTCGGTGCTGGTTGCCTGATCGCGGTGCACACCGGTGAGGACGGCGTGGACGACGGGTTCGCGGTGTACGAGCCGAAGCGCGGCGAGGGATCCGTGCTGGACGTCCACGACATGAAGACCGCGGATGCGACGGCGGCGGCGCAGCTGTGGCGGTTCCTGCTCGGCGTGGACTTGGTCGATCGCGTGGTGGGCCACGTCCGGCCGTTGGACGAGCCGTTGGTGTGGTGGTTGACCGATCGCCGCCGGTGCGCGGTGACCGAGGTCGAGGACGACCTGTGGGTTCGCCTGGTGGACGTGCTCGCAGCGTTGCGGGCCCGGACCTTCGGCGCTGCGGAGCCGGTCGTGGTCGAGGTGCGGGACGAGTTCTTGCCGGACAACGCGGGTTGTTACCGCATTGGCCCGGACGAGGTCGAGCGGTCCACCGCGGCGCCGCAACTCGGCCTCGACGTCGCGACGCTCGGCGCACTGTACCTGGGCGATCAACTGCCGTCGACCCTCGCGGCGGGCGGACGCATCGAGGTGCGCGACCCGGCGGCGGTCGCCGCGGCCGACCGGTTGTTCGCCACGCTCGGAACTCCCTGGTGCGGAACCGGATTCTGACCTGACGGCGACGTTCCGCCGGTGGGCGTTTTGCCCGAGGTGGAGCGTCGCCGCGTGGAGAAACCCCTGCTGCGGCGCTTGATGTGGCAGTGACTGCCCGAAAATCATTGCTGGACAATCGGTTGATCGTCCGCACTGTGATCCACAGTGGACTTCCGGGTTGGTTCCGCGATGCTCCAGACGGAGCAGGAATTCCTTTCCCGGTACGAACATTCGAGTGTTCTTCCGCTTCGCGCTTTCCCTTTTCCCGGTTCTCCTGGTTTTACTGCTCCGCACCACGGCGCGGGGCCGCCGCGCCGGTCGGAGTCGTCGAGCGACGGCTCGCCAGGAGGTCCGATGAGACGGAGCATGGGTACGGCGATCGCGGCGTTCGCCCTGATCGGGGCGACCGCCATCCCAGCGCAAGCGGAATTCGACAGCGGCGCGACGGGCCGCTACATCGTCGTCCTCAAGGGCGGCACGGATTCGAACCTGCTCTCCCAGCTGCACACCGACCAACTCGGCGTGTCGGTCGACCACGTCTACCGCTGGGCGGTGTCGGGCTACTCGGCCACCATGACCGAGTCCGCCAAGAACCGGCTCGAGCGGGATCCGTCGGTGGCCTGGATCCAGCCGGACCGGGAGGTCCGAGCCACCGAGCAGACCACGCCGACCGGGGTGGACCGCGCCGACGCCGACCTCAGCAAGACGGCGGCCATCGACGGCAAGGACGATCGCGTCGACGTCGACGTGGCGGTGATCGACACCGGAGTCGACCTCGACCACCCGGACCTCAACGTCAACCGGGCGGGCGCGAAGAACTGCGCGCTGCTCGGGCTGAACCCCGACGACCGCAACGGCCACGGAAGCCACGTCGCGGGAACCATCGGCGCGCTGGACAACGACCTGGGCGTGGTCGGCATGGCACCGGGCGCCCGGATCTGGCCGGTGAAGGTGCTCAACGACGCCGGCATGGGCAGCACGTCGGACGTGGTCTGCGGGATCGACTACGTGGCCGCGCACGCCAACGAGATCGACGTCGCCAACATGAGCCTCGGCGGTGCCGGTTCGGACGACGGCAACTGCGGCAAGACCGACGGCGACGTCCAGCACCAGGCGATCTGCCGCGCGGTCGCGGCCGGCGTGACCTTCGTGGTGGCCGCGGGCAACGACGCCGCCGATGCGGCGAAATCGACGCCCGCTGCCTACGACGAGGTGATCACCGCCAGCGCGTTGGCCGACTTCGACGGCAAACCAGGTGGTCTCGGGCAGTCGACCTGCCGGGCGGACCAGGACGACACGATCGCCGACTTCTCCAACTTCGGCCCGGACGTCGACGTGATCGCACCGGGCGTGTGCATCCTGTCGACTTGGAAGGACGGCGGCTACAACACGATTTCGGGCACGTCGATGGCCAGCCCGCACGTGGCAGGCGCGGCGGCGCTGTACAAGGCGACCAACCCGGGTGCCAGTCCCGACCAGGTCAAGAAGGCGCTCCAGCAGTCGGGCGCCAAGGACTGGATCTGGCCGGCCCAAGACCCGGACGGCATCCAGGAACCACTCCTGAACGTCGCCAACTTCTGATCCGGCGCTGACCTCGGGTGTTGAGTGCGTAACAGTGTTCGAACACTGTTGCGCACTCACCACCCTTGTGGTTCGGCTGGGGCAGGGGTTGAAAATATGTAGACCGACTGTCATATTTTTGTGCGTGAAGAAGGGTGCGCAGACGCGGCAGCAGATGCTCGAGACCGCGATGGAGCTGTTCAACCAGCAGGGATACCACGGCACCGGGGTCAACCAGGTGCTCGCGGAGTCCTCGGCGCCGAGGGGATCGCTGTACTTCCACTTCCCCGGGGGCAAGCAGCAACTCGCCGCCGAGGCGGTCGCTGCCTCCGGGCAGCACGTGGGCGAGCTGCTGGCGCTGGTGCTGACGGAAGTGGCGGAGCCGCGCGAAGCGGTCGCGGCGATCATGGACCACTTCGAACGGGTGCTGGTCGGGTCGGACTACCGCAGCGGATGTCCGGTGGCCACGGTCGCTCTGGAGGCCTGCGCGGAAAGCGCGGACGTGCGGAACGCGTGCGGCGGCGCCTACGAGGGATGGCGGCAGCAACTGGCCGAGGGGTTCGGTGCTTGGGGAATTCCCGCTGAACAGGCCGGAAATCTCGCCGTGGTCGCGTTGTCGATGCTCGAGGGCGCGCTGCTGCTGAGCAAGGTGCAACGGGACGTCGCATCGCTACGGACGGTGGGCGAGCAACTGATCGTGCTGCTGGAAAGCGCGCGGGCGGGGAGGAACTGATGCGGATCCACCACCTCAACTGCGGGACCATGAGGCCCTTCGGCGGTCGGCTGGTCAACGAGGGCGGAAGCCGGTTCGGCGCGGCGCGCATGATCTGCCACTGCCTGCTCATCGAGACCGAGCAGGGGCTGGTGCTCGTCGACACCGGCATGGGCGTTCCGGACGTCACCACGCACGCGAAGCTGATGAAGCAGCGGCTGCGGATGGCTCGGCCGGTGCTCGACGTCGCGGAAACGGCTGTGTCCCAAGTGGAGCGCCTCGGCTTCAGGGCTGAGGACGTGCGGCACATCGTGGTGACCCACCTCGACCTCGACCACGCGGGCGGGCTGCCGGACTTCCCGCACGCCCAGGTGCACGTCCACGACGTCGAACACCAAGCGCTGGTGCGGGGGCTGGACGGGGATCGCTATCTCCAGCACCAGTTCCAGCATGGTCCTAAGTGGACTGTTCACGGAAGTGTCGACGGGGAGCGCTGGTTCGGCTTCGAGGCGGTGCGCGACCTACCGGGGTTACCGCCGGAGATCCTGCTCCTGCCGTTGCCCGGTCACACCCGCGGCCACACCGCGGTCGCGGTGCGGCGGTCCGACGGCAAGTGGCTGCTGCACGCCGGCGATGCGTTCTTCCACCACGGAGAGATGGCCGACCGCCCGCACTGCACCCCCGCGCTGCGCTTCTTCCAGAACCGGGTGCAGGTCGATGGCCCGTTGCGGGTGCGCAACCAGGCCCGGTTGCGGGACCTGGCCACCGCGCACCGCGACCAGGTGGAGGTGTTCTGCGCGCACGATCCGGTTGACCTGGATCGCTACAGCTCCTGAGCTGGAGGCGTCAGAGTTCGAGCGCGGCGATGAGGCGGTCGATGCTGGCGCCCAGGCCCCAGGTCTTCTGCAGCTCGCGCATTCGGTCGATGTCCACTTCGGACTTCGGCATCGGGTCCGGGCGGTCGATGACCACCGGTGCGTCGCGCGCCACGCGGACCACCGACGGTGCCGCGGCTAGGTAGTCGGCCGCGTCGGCGAGCTTGCCGCGCACGCGCGGTGTCAGGCTGGCGGCACCGCTCTCGGCCGCGGCCAGCAGGGCATCCAGGGAGCCGAACTGGGTGATCAGCTTCGCGGCCGTCTTCTCGCCGATGCCCGCCACGCCGGGCAGGCCGTCCGACGGGTCGCCGCGCAGCACCGCCATCTCGGCGTAGTCGTCACCGGCCCGGTCGGAGGACAGCGCGTACTTCTCGGCGAGCTCGGCGGGCCCGAAGTCCTGCGCCTTGGCCAACCCGGCGCCGATGTAGATCACCCGCACCGAGGTGGGGTCGGTGCGCACCAGTTGGAACAGGTCCCGGTCGCCGGTGATGACCTCCACCGGATCACGGTCCTCGCGATCGGCCAGCGCGCCGATGACGTCGTCGGCCTCGTAACCCTCGGCCTCGGCCGTGGCGATCCCCGCCGCGTCGAGCACCTCGAGGATCACCGGGACCTGCGGGGACAGGGTGTCCGGGACCTCTTCGGCGTCCGGGTCCTCCTCGGCCACGCGGTGCGCCTTGTAGGACGGCAGCGCATCCACCCGGAACTGCGGCCGCCAGTCGTTGTCCAGGCAGGCGACCAACCTGGCCGGGCGCCGGTCGGTGATCAGCTTGGCGAGCATGTCGCAGAAGCCGCGCACGGAGTTCACCGGAGTGCCGTCCGGTGCGGTCAGCGAGTCGGGCAGGGCGTAGAACGAGCGGAACCACAACCCGGCCGAGTCGACGAGCATCAGAGGACCAGTCACCGCCCCAGCTTGTCACGCCCCGGTGACAATCGGCTGCCCGGCGTCCTCGTCGTGTGGACGGCGGGTCGATCAGCTGACGCCGCGGAGCACGGGAGCTGTCCACGTCAAACCTGCTCGGAACGCTCGCTGAAGCCCTGCCCGCGGGGACTGCGAGCTTCGGTGTCGATGTCGTTGCGCGCCGACCACGACGTGGTGATCGGAGCCGACGGGATCCGCAGCGGAGTGCGCCAGGCGCTCTTCGGCGTTGTGGACCGCGCTCGCCGTGGCCACTGCGGCGATGTCGGCCTCGTGGATCGGCGCCTGCGCCGCAGCGTGGCGACAGAATTCTTGGTGTTCGTCCGGTTGGGCTGATCATTCCGCCTGTCGGAAGCTGGGTTTCAGGTTTCCGGATTTCCCTAAATTTGGGCGGGCAGTGTCCGGCGGGCGCGACGTCGCAGGCAGGGGTATCGACGCTGGATCGCGCTCGAAGCAATGAACCGCAGGGCTCCGGTCGTCCTGCTGTGGGCGTCGACCGGAGTGTCGGCGTTCGCCACGGCGGTCGCGCTGCTGGTGGTCCCGTGGTTCGTGCTGTCGCTGACCGGCAGTGCGACGTTGGTGGGAGCCGTCGCCGCGGTCGAGATGGCCGGGCTGGTGGCGTTGGCCGGGGTGGGCGGTCCGCTGGTGGACCGGCTCGGCGCGCGCCGCAGCGCCATCGGATCGGACCTCGCGGCTGCCGCGGTGCTCATCGCGATTCCGTTGCTGCACAACACGTTCGGCCTGGCGATGTGGCAGGTTTTCGTGCTCGCCGCGCTGTTCGGTGCGAGCCGAGCGCCTGGGCAGACCGCGCGGCGGGCGGTGGCCCCGGACCTCGTCGAGCAGGCCGGGATTCCCTTGGAGCGCGGCACCGGAGGGCTCGAGGCGGCCAACCGATCCGCGCGGATGCTCGGCGCTCCGCTGGGCGGCGCGGCACTGGCTGTGGTCGCCGAAACCACCGTGCTGGCCGGCGTAGGAGCCCTCTTCGCACTGGCTGCAGGACTGACCGCGCTCGGCATTCCGCGAATCCGCGCCGAGCGCTCGATCGACGGCTACCTGGCGGACCTCCGTGCTGGCGCCCACGCCCTGCTCGGCGACCGCCTGCTGGTGGTGATGGTGCTGGTCCTGCTGGTGATGAACACGCTGGACATGGCTGCGATCGGGGTCTTCCACCCGATCTACGCGGCCGAAGTGCTGCACAGCCCCATCGCGCTCGGCACGATGAGCGGAGTCCTGGCCGCCACGGCACTGCTGGGCAACCTCGCCTACAGCTGGCTCGGTCCACGGCTACCGAGACGGTTCTTGCTGGTCACGGCCATCGCGATCTCCGGTGCTCCGCGATACGCGGTCATGGCCCTGGAACCCGGGCCGCCAGCAGTGCTGATCGCCATCGCCATCGCGGGCCTGACCTCGGGCGCGATCAACCCGACGCTGTCGGTGATCGCCTACGAGCGGGTCGATCCGAACATGCGCGGCCGAGTCCTCGGCCTGACGAGTGCCGTCGCGATGGGCGGCGCTCCGCTGGGCGCGCTCGTCGGAGGAGCGCTGGTGGACGGCGTTGGTCTGCCCACCGCGCTGTGGTCGGCCGGTGCGGTTTACGTGCTGGTCACGCTCGCGATGGTGGTGCTGCCGGTGTGGCGGGACCTGGACCGCGCGGCGGATCCGGTGCCGTAGCCGTTGCGCTTGACCCCCGGACCGCCCGCACGTCGGGACTTCACCGCGGGATTAGGCTTGGGAGCTATGGCCACCGACTCGTTCAAGCAGGATCATTCCGTGCTCGCCGCCCGGCTGAACCGGGCGGTCGAAACCGCAGCCGCGGCTGACCTCGACGCGCTGCTGATCTCGCCCGGTTCCGACCTGCGGTACCTCCTGGGCGCCGGTGGGGAGTCGCACGAGCGGCTGACCTGCCTGGTGCTGCCCGTCGACGGCACGCCCGCGCTGGTGGTGCCGAAGCTGGAGGAGCTCGGCTTCGCCGACATCCCGCTGGCCGAACTCGGCATCGAGGTCGTCACCTGGGTCGACGGACAGGACCCGCACGCCATGGTGGCCGACGTGGCCCGCCGCGGCGGGAAGCCGAGCCGACTGGCCGTCGCCGACGTGATGCCCGCGCTGCACGTCCTGCCGCTGCGTGCCGCGCTGCCCGACGCCGAGCAGGTGCTCGCCGGTGGTGTGCTGCGCGAGCTGCGGATGCGCAAGGACGCCGCCGAGATCGAGGCGTTGCGCAAGGCTGGAGCGGCCATCGACCGGGTGCACAACCGGATGGCCGAGTTCCTCAGGGTCGGCCGCACCGAGGCCGAGGTCGGGGCCGACCTCACCGCCGCGATCATCGAAGAGGGCCACACCGAGGCCGCTTTCGTCATCGTGGGCTCCGGTCCCAACGGCGCCAGCCCGCACCATGCCCTGTCCGACCGCGTGATCGAGCGTGGCGACGTGGTCGTGATCGACATCGGCGGCCCGATCCCGGAGGGCTACAACTCCGACTGCACCCGCACCTACGCGATCGGCGAACCGGCGCAGGCCGACGTCCGCGAGACCTACGCCGTGCTGGAAGCCGCGCAGCGCGCCTCGGTGGAAGCGGTCCGCCCCGGCGCGACCGCGGAGTCCATCGACGCCGCCGCCCGCGAGCCGATCGCCGCGGCCGGGTTCGGCGAGTTCTTCGTGCACCGCACCGGACACGGCATCGGGCTCGACGTGCACGAGGAGCCCTACGTCGTGGGCGGAAACGCCATCGAGCTGGAGGCGGGTATGGCCTTCAGCATCGAGCCGGGCATCTACCAGCCGGGCCGCTGGGGCGCGCGCATCGAGGACATCGTCATCGTCACCGAAGACGGCGTCGAGAGCGTGAACAACCAGCCGCACGAGTTGGTGGTGCTGCCGGCGTGAGCGAGCGAACCGCAACTCCGGCCGCGCTGGAAGCCACCGACCGGGCCATCCTCCGCGAGCTGGCCCGCGACGGCCGGTGCAGTTTCACCGACCTGGCCGAGCGCGTCGGGTTGAGCGTTTCCGCTGTGCACCAACGAGTTCGGCGGCTGGAGCAGCGCGGCGCGCTGCAGGGGTACACGGCCAAAGTGGACGGTGACCAGATCGGGTTGCCGCTGACCGCGTTCATCTCACTGACCCCGATCGACCCGGCGGCACCGGACGACTACCCGCAGCGGCTGGAGCACCTGCCGCAGATCGAGTCGTGCTACTCGGTGGCCGGCGACGAGTCCTACATCCTGCAGGTGCGGGTGGCTTCCCCGCTGGGTCTGGAGGAACTGCTCCGCCAGATCCGCGAAGCGGCGAAGGTCTCCACCCGCACGACGGTGGTCCTGTCCACCCCGTTCGAGAACCGCCCTCCGGCGATCTGACCCGGGCTTCCGCGATTTCCATTGAAATCAGGTCTTCGATTTCAATGGAAATCGCGGAACACCCCCGACACGCACCGGCATGTCGTCCCCGGCACGCCGAAGTGACGCAACTTCCAGACGTCTGATTTCCATTGAAGTTGCGGAAGTTCTCCACAGCCTGGACGAAAAGTCCGTCAGGGGTGGAGGGCGGCGTTGTGGGCGGGGACCGGGTGGAGGTTGCCGTGGTCGTCCGGTAGACAGACCGCTGCCGGCTCTTCGCTGGTGAGGAACTCGCTCAGGCAGCGGCCCAGCTGGCGGTGGCCTGCGGCGTTGGCGTGGTAGGACTCCTGCATAGCGTGCGCGGCGCGCGACTCGTCCTGGAGGCTCGCCCAGTCCACAGACAGGCGCGTGAACCACTCGCCAGCGCCCGTCTTCGGATTCCCGGTGCAAGCCTCGTGGCCTGAGCTCGCGCGGGAGAGGTCCAGGAACCGGGCGCCGACCTGCTGAGCGACGTCGTGCAGCCCGCTCGACAGCTGCGGTACGCCGGTGTCGCGGATCCACTGCAGGTCGCTGGTCAGGAACGGGCAGCCGGACAGGTTCTGCAGCTCAGGCCGGACACCGGGGCCGACCGGAGAGGCGTAGGACTGCACGATCAGCGAGTAGCTGCTCGGCGTGTACCCGGCGCTGTCCATCGCGGCCCGGACGTCGTCCAGCGCGCTGCGCACCTTCGGCTTCATCCGCTCGACGCGCTGCGGCAACTCGGTGCGCAACGGCCCGGAGCAGCCCGCGTCGTCACGGCGCATCCAGGCCTCGACGCACTGGTTGACCACGTCGGTGAATCCCACGTCGTCGTTCGCGCCGACCTGCACCACGATGTCGGTGATGCGGTAGCGCTTGGCCAGCTCGGCCAGTTGCGCGGACTGCGAGCCCTCCGCGTGGCCGGGCTCCGGGTCGGCGCCGACGATCTCCGCGCCCGCGCCCGAGCAGGCCAGGTTGATGCGGGTCACGTCCTCCGGCAGCTGCAGCTGGTTGATCGGCGCGGCGGCCGAGCGGTGGCACCAGTTCCCGCGCTCGCCGTTGGTGCCGGCGACGTAATCACCGCCACCCTCGCCGGACAGCGTGCTGTCGCCCATGGTGACCACGGCGGACGGGAGCTGCTTGGGCTGCAGCGGAAGTCCCGGCAGGTATTGGTCGCTGATCAGCAGCGCGAGCGTCAGCACCCCGCTGACGGCCGCGAAGAGGAGTGTTTTCGTTCTGTGCGCCCGCATCGCAGGAATTCTATGGGGGCAGCGGGGGAGGATCTCCATCACCTCTGGCCGGTGCGGGAGCATTTGCCGGGTCTGGTTCGTTGTACTCGGTGACTGCAAGTCGACAGGAGGGCCCTGCCGTGCCGATCTTCGTTGTGCTCCTGGTCGCAGTGGTGGCCGAGATCGCCGTGCTGGTGGTGCTCGGCCAGGCGATCGGGGTGCTGCCCACCCTCGGGCTGCTGGTGGCCGGGGCGGTGCTGGGCACCTGGCTGCTGCGCCGGGAGGGGCGCCGCACGGTGGCGGAGTTCCGGGAGGCCGCGCGGCTGCGGCGCTCCCCGGACCGGGAGATCTCCGACGGCGTGCTCATCGCCGCCTCCGGTCTCCTGATCTTCCTTCCGGGCCTGCTCAGCGACATCGCGGGTTTGCTGCTGCTCTTCCCGCCGATCCGCGCGGTGCTGCGCAAGCGGATGCTGCGCGCGGCCGAGCGGCGGTCGAAGCAGATGCAGGACCGGGTGTGGTTGCACACCCAGCGGGTGCGTCGGGAGCGGGGCGCGGCGGGCAGCGATGTGATCGACGGAGAGGTGATCTCGGTCACCGAGGACGACGAGCCCACCGCGGACGCCGGGCCGAAGTTGTTGCCGCCGCAGGGATCTGCGCAGGCAGAACGGTCGGACGAGCAACCGCGCAGCTGATCGGGTCGACGGTCCGTCGGGGCTCGTGCGGAGGCGGGTAAGCTCCCCCGAACCAGCCCATACCGGCGTCGCGCGCCGGTCGCGATCGCAGCGAAAACCCGAGACGGGGAAGCACGAAGGACATGTCCGAGACCACGTTGCTGCTCGGCGGACGAATCCACTCGCCCGTCGATGCCGCCGCCACGGCGATGGCCGTGACCGATGGCACCATCTCCTGGCTCGGATCCGACGACGTCGGCCGCGTGCTGCACCCCGACGCCGAGATCGTGGACCTGGAAGGCGCGTTCGTCGCGCCCGCGTTCGTCGACGCGCACGTGCACGCGACCTCCACCGGCCTGCTGCTCAACGGACTGGACCTGACCGGCTGCGCCTCACTGACGGAGTTCCTGCATGCGCTGCGCGACCACGTGGCCGAATACCCGGGCGCGCTGGTGTGGGGCCACGGCTGGGATGAGACCTGGTGGCCGGAGCGCCGCCCGCCGACGCGCGAGGAGATCGACACCGCTGCTGCAGGTGCGCCGGTGTACCTGTCGCGGATCGACGTGCACTCCGCGCTGGTGTCCACCACGTTGGTCGACCGCGCGCCGCTGGCACGGGGTGCGGAGGGCTGGAGCGACTCGGGCCCGCTGACGCGCGTCGCGCACCACCACGTGCGCCGGGCCGCGCGGGAGTGCCTCGGTTCCGGGCAGCGCAAGGAAGCCCAGCTGGCGTTCCTGCGGCATGCCGCCTCGAAGGGCGTGGCCTGCGTGCACGAGTGCGGCGGGCCGGACATCTCCGGTGCGCAAGACCTCGTCGACCTGCTCGCGCTCTCGGCGCAGGGCGGGGTTCCGGAGGTCATCGGCTACTGGGGTGAGCTCGGAGCTGTCGATCGCGCGGCGGAGCTGGGCGTTCGCGGCCTGGCCGGTGACCTCTTCGTCGACGGTGCGGTCGGTTCGCGCACTGCGGCGCTGCGCGAGCCCTACGTCGACGACCCGAACACCTCCGGTGTGCTCTACCTCGACGCGAGAGCGGTGGCCGAGCACCTGGTGGAGTGCACCCGGGCTGGCCTGCAGGCCGGGTTCCACGTCATCGGTGACGCCGGGGTCGCCGAGGTCTGCGCGGGCTTCCGCAAGGCGGCGGAGATCGTCGGCGTGCCGACGCTGGCCAGCATGCGCCACCGGCTCGAGCACCTGGAGATGGTGGACGAGCAGCAGGCCGCCGAACTCGGCCGCTACGGCGTGGTGGCGTCGGTGCAGCCCGCGTTCGACGCAGCGTGGGGTGGCTCGGCTGCGATGTACGCGCGCCGTCTCGGCGTGCCGCGCGGCACGCGGCTCAACCCGTTCTCGAAGCTGGCTGCCAGCGGCGCGCTGCTGGCGTTCGGCTCGGACGCCCCAGTGACGCCCATGGACCCGTGGCGGGCCGTGAAGGCCGCTGTGCACCACCGCACCGACGGCTTCGGCGTCTCGCCGCGTGCGGCGTTCACCGCGCACACGCGTGGCGGTTGGCGAGCGGCGGGTGTGGACGACGGCGTGACCGGCACCCTCGTGCCCGGCGCGCCTGCGACTTACGCGGTGTGGGACGCTGGCGAGCTCGTCGTGGCCGCGCCGGACTCGCGGGTGCAGCGCTGGTCGACCGACCCGCGCGCCGGGGTGCCCGCCCTGCCGGACCTCTCGCCGCAGGCCCCGATGCCGCGCTGCCTGCGCACCGTCCTCCGCGGCGAAACGATCTACACCCGCGTCCACGAAGACGACGAAATCGTCTGAGCGTCCCCTCCCGGGCCAGGCGCTGGCGCGGAGGGTGGTCAATTTCTCGTGAAATTGGGCCAGCCCTTCGCCCGACCACCACCCCCAAGGTGGCGCTTCGCGCCGCTGTCATTCAGACCCAGGTGCCGTGCGCAGGCGTTTTGGAGGAGTTCGGAGGCAGGTTTTGATGGACCGGGGACTTCCTGACCTCCCTGTTCGGGCGGTGCTCGATGACGTCGCCGGGGCGTTGGCCGAGCGCGGCACCGCGGTGCTGGTGGCTCCGCCGGGTACCGGTAAGACCACGCTGGTTCCGCTCGCGCTGGCCGAGCAGGGGTTGAGGGTCGTTGTCGCCGAACCGCGCCGATTGGCTGCTCGTGCTGCGGCGGAGCGCATGGCGGCTCTGCTCGGTGATGACGTGGGGCAGCGTGTGGGTTATTCCGTGCGCGGTGATCGACGCCGGAGTGCGCGCACTGTTGTCGAGGTGGTGACCTCGGGTCTGCTGGTGCGGCGGTTGCAGGGCGATCCCGAGCTGCCCGGGGTGGACGTGGTGATGCTCGACGAGTGCCACGAACGCCACCTGGACGCCGATCTGCTGCTGTCGCTGCTTCTCGACGCCCGTGAAGGCCTGCGCCCGGACCTGCGACTGCTGGCGACTTCGGCGACGGTCGCCGCTGGGCGGATCGCCGAACTGCTCGGGGACGCTCCGGTGCTGGAGGCGCACGCGCGGACGCACCCGGTGCGCACCTCGTACCTGCCGCCGAACCGCGGCGAGCGGATCGAGGCCTGCGTGGCGCGGGCGGTGCACACGGCGTTCGCGGAGCAGGATGGCGACGTGCTGGCCTTCCTGCCCGGTGCCGCCGAGATCCGCCGCGTCGCCGGACATCTGGCTGGGTCCGATGTGGACGTTCTGCCGCTGCACGGCAGATTGCCGCGCGCGCAACAGGATTCGGCGCTGAAGGTGGGGAAGCGGCGCAGGGCGGTGCTGGCGACGGCGGTCGCCGAGTCGAGCTTGACGGTGCCGGGCGTGCGCGCGGTGGTCGACTCCGGGCTGGCCCGCGTATCGCGCGTGGACAACCGCCGCGGTCTGTCCGGCCTCGCCACGGTGCGGGTTTCGGCGGCGGTTGCCGACCAGCGCGCCGGTCGTGCCGGGCGGCAGGGGCCGGGCGTGGTCTACCGCTGCTGGCCGGAGCACGAGCACAGCACGCTCCCGGCCTATCCGGAGCCGGAGATCCGCACCGCGGAGTTGACCCGGCTGGCGCTGGAGCTGGCTTGCTGGGGCACGCCGGACGGATCGGCGCTGGCCTGGTGGGACGAGCCGCCGACCGGTGCGCTCGCCGCTGGCCGGGAAGTCCTGCGAGGTCTCGGAGCCCTGGACGCCTCCGGCACGGTGACCGACCGCGGGCGCCGCATGGCAGAGCTAGGCCTGCACCCCCGGTTGGCCCGCGCGCTGCTCGACGGGTCTGAGCAGGTGGGCGCCGACATCACGGCGGAAGTGGTCGCGCTGCTCGACAACGATGCGCTGACCAACGAGATCGACGTGAACTCCGCCCTTGCCGCGTTGCGGCGCGGCGGGCCGGGAAGCGATCGGTGGCGCAGCGAGGTCCGCAGACTCCGGTCGTTGGTGAAGGGGCGCAGCGGGGACGGCGATGCGGCGCTGGTCGTCGCGCTCGCGCAGCCGGAACGCTTGGCCCGGCGCCGCGGCGCCGAGTCGAACGTGTACTTGATGGCTTCCGGGACTGCGGTGCAGTTGCCGGCCAATTCGAGCGTGCGCGGTTCGGAATGGCTCGCCATCGCCGTCGCGGACCGGGCGCCTGGCAGCGCCCACGGCATGATCCGGTTGGCCGCTCCGGCGGACGAGAAGTTGGCCCGCACAGCCGCGCCCGCGCTGGTCAGCACGGCTGACGAGATCGGTTGGGTGGACGGCGACGTGCGGGCGGTCCGCGTCGAGCGGCTCGGTGCGATCACGTTGGGGCAGCGGCAAATCCGCGACCCCGACCGGGCCGAGGTCCGCCGTGCGCTGGTGGACGGTCTTCACGCGGACGGTCTGGAACTGCTGGACTGGAGCGACGACGCGCGGCGGCTGCGGCAGCGCCTCGGCTTCCTGCACGCCGCGCTCGGCGATCCCTGGCCGGCGACCGACGATGAGTCTCTCCTGTCCGCAGTGGACAGTTGGCTGGAACCGGAGCTCAGCAATGCCCGTCGCCGCGCGGATCTGCGGATCTCGGCGGGCACGGCGTTGCGTCGCCTGGTGCCCTGGTCGGTGGCCGGGCGGCTGGACGAGCTGGCGCCGGACCGCATCGAGGTGCCCTCCGGCTCCCGGATCAAGGTCGACTACACCGATCAGCCGGCCCTCCCGGTGAAGTTGCAGGAGGTCTTCGGCTGGTCCGAGGCCCCCAGCATCGCCGACGGCCGGATCCCGCTGGTCCTGCATCTGCTGTCCCCGGCGGGCCGGCCCACAGCGGTCACCTCGGACCTGAAGTCCTTCTGGGCCAACGGATACCACCAGGTCCGCTCAGAACTCCGAGGCCGCTACCCCAAGCACCCCTGGCCCGAAGACCCCACCGCAGCAACCCCAACCCGCCGAACCAAACGCCCCTGACCCGCGGCTCCCGCCCACCGGGCTCCTGGCGCGCGGGAAACCACAGTTTCAATTGAAACTGTGATCCGTCGTGCCTGGGATTTACAGTTTCAATTGAAACTGTGGACCACCGGCGTGTCGGGACCCGACATGCCGACGGGCGTTGGGACCCGACATGCCGACGGGTGTGGACAACTGGCCGGGGTTGGGGACTACTTCCGCGATTTCAATGGAAATCAGACGTCTGATTTCCATTGTCGGGGTGCACCGCGGCGGCGGC